>NZ_JBLVOM010000238.1:0-87742 GCF_053543775.1 Acinetobacter endophylla
GTGTAGATATCGGTGCCATCGCAGGACTGGTCGGCAACCTGATTGGCGGTAATGCAGGCAGTGATTTTGATCTTGGTGCTATTACCGATTTAATTAGCGGCTTTGTAGGCGGAAATGCAACGGGTGGTTTTGATGTCGGTGGCTTCACTGACTTACTGAGCGGTCTAATCGCGAATGGTTCAAATGGCATAGACTTAGGTGGGTTATTGGGTAATCTGAATCTCGGTAGCGATCTGGATCTGGGTGGTATGATCGAAGGTATTTCCTCTGCTTCAAACGGCTTTGACTTAGGCAGTATTGCCGAAGGTGTTGGTCAGTTGGTGGGTAGTGGCTCTTCGATTGAATTGCCTGACCTCGGTGATCTTATGCAAGGTGTGGGCGCGACTGATTCCAATATTGATCTGTCTGCTCTCCTGCCTGGCATCAAAGATACGATTCAGAATATTGGCAGTGGCGGTTCTTCATCCGGATTTGATTTTGGTTCACTCCTCAATAATTTTACTAAAAATATTGATATCGACCAGACTAATCCTTGGGGTTAATCATAATCTCATCAAAAAAACGCGCTTCATGCGCGTTTTTTAATTCTTGGATTGGCATTTAAACTTATACACCACGCCAGTCTACCCGGGCATTACGTTCGGTTCGGTAAATACGGCAAATATATTCACCCAGTGGAAGCTCATTCAAATACTGCTGATAGTCGCGATATTCTTCGGACAAGGTTTCAAAATTTTCTTTTTCCCATGGCGTACCTGGAATCGCCAGAAGCGGTGCCAACATGGAACAGACTGCAATATCCGCCAGACCTAAACGATTTCCGACAAAATAATGCCCACCTTGGCTGACCAGCATCTGATTGAGCTGTTGTACCGCAACATCGATGTGTTGTTTAGATTCCGCCACGGTTTCCTCATTCAATGCATACCCCTTGGCCACCATCGCTTTCAATAAAGGTTTAGAAAATTTTTCAAACTGGCGCAGATAGCCCTGCTCACCAATTAGAATATCCAGAGATTCATGATCAGAAGTCAGTGCTTGAGAGAGCATCCAGCGACGGACATGACGACCCAATTCCAAAGTAATTTCATTAATTTCTAAAGCTTTATTTCGAAAATATCCTTCCGCGCGCAGTAAACGATGTTCTGGATAAGTATCATCCAGATACAGAGCAATCTGGGTGGAATCTGCGATCCATCGATCCTGATCACGCAAAATAGGCAGACGATTCTGACCTGTTTTCAGGCGGGCAAAAGCGCGGTGTACCCCGGGTATCAGATTGTGAGCAACATAGTACAGCTCTTTATGGTCCAGCATCCAACGTGCTTTTTCGCAAAAGTGAGATAAAGGAAACTGGTATAAAGTTCGCATGTATGCTCCATGTTTATCGTTATTGGATCAGGGCGTGTAGGCCGCTGTTTTATTCAGATACTTTAGTCACTCACTTTTAGAAAAACAATGTGATTTTTATTCAAAAGTAAAATACTGGCTGATTATTCCTTTATGGCTGGTGGACTCACGATACATCCTGGAAAGCTCAGCGAGTCATTTTAGGTCGCCAGAAGCATTTGATTGCAATAAACCACAAGCACATGACCTGACTTTAGTCATGCTTTCATGTAAAATCGGGGGCAATTTTTATATAACGCTTTTGTGAGTTATTTCATGGGTTTTAATTGCGGTATTGTCGGCTTGCCGAACGTTGGTAAATCTACACTTTTCAATGCCTTAACCAAAGCTGCTATTGCTGCAGAAAACTTCCCTTTCTGTACGATCGAACCAAACACCGGAATTGTACCTGTTCCTGATCCACGTTTAGACAAATTGACTGCAATTGTTAAACCGCAACGTGTTATTCCGACTTCTATGGAGTTTGTAGACATCGCAGGTCTGGTAGCAGGTGCTTCTAAGGGTGAAGGCTTGGGTAACCAGTTCCTGGCCAACATTCGTGAAACTGATGCAATTGCTCACGTTGTGCGTTGTTTTGAAGATGAAAACGTGATTCATGTGAATGGTCGTATTGATCCACTGGATGACATCGCTACGATTAATACCGAACTTGCGCTTGCAGACTTGGATGCTGTAGCCAAAGCGATTACGCGTTTGACTAAATCTGCTAAGGGTGGCGACAAAGAAGCGCTAGCTACTAAAGCAGTTCTGGAAAAAATCCAGCCTTTACTGGATGAAGGTAAACCGGCTCGCGCAGCGGACCTAGATGATGACGAACGCAAGCTGGTACGTGGCTTTGGTTTAATGACGCTTAAACCAACGATGTATATTGCCAACGTTGCTGAAGACGGTTTTGAAAACAACCCGCATTTAGATGCAGTCAGAAAATTAGCCGCTGAAGAAAATGCAATTGTGGTTCCACTTTGCAACCAGATTGAAGCTGAAATTTCATTGCTTGAAGATGAAGACCGTGCTGAATTCCTTGAAGCAATGGGCATGGAAGAACCGGGTTTAAACGTGGTCATTCGTGCAGGTTATTCACTGCTTGGCCTACAAACTTACTTCACCGCGGGTGTACAAGAAGTTCGTGCCTGGACCGTAAAAGTTGGCGCAACTGCACCACAGGCAGCAGGCGTGATTCATACCGACTTTGAAAAAGGCTTTATCCGTGCAGAATGTATCGCTTATGATGATTTCGTGCAGTACAACGGCGAAGCCGGTGCGAAAGAAGCAGGCAAATGGCGTCTAGAAGGTAAAACTTACATCGTTCAGGATGGCGATGTTTTACACTTCCGTTTTAACGTTTAAGTCATTGCTGTTAAAAAAAGCCCCTTCTTGGGGCTTTTTTATTGCTTATAAAAAGAGGATTCACACGTATAACAGGCTTTCTGGAAGCGCATAAGATCAACATATATTAACAATAATGATAACTATTCTCATATATGAATATTAAATTAGAGTGTACCTTAAATCTAATGAAAAATAACCTAACTCCATTCTCCCCAAGGAATCCTGCCAATGAGCTACACCTTGCCTGTACTGCCTTATGCTTATGATGCGCTAGAGCCTCATATCGATAGCAAGACTATGGAAATTCATCATAGCAAGCATCATCAAACTTATATCAATAATATCAATGCAGGAATCGCGGGTACAGAATGGGAAGATTTATCAGTCGAAGCCTTAATTAGCAAATTCAATGAAGTGCCCGAGCAACTCAGACAGAACGTGATCAACAATGCTGGTGGACATGCCAATCATTCCCTGTTCTGGACAGTGATGAGTCCAGACGGCGGTGGTCATCCCGAAGCTGAAATTGCCAAGGCAATCGAACATGAATTAGGAGGATTCGAGGCATTTAAAGAAGCGTTTACCCAAGCAGGGCTTAGCCGTTTTGGTAGTGGGTGGGCCTGGTTAAGTATGGCGCCAGATCAAACGCTTATTGTAGAAAGTAGCGCCAATCAGGATTCTCCACTGATGCATGGCAATATTCCCCTTTTAGGTCTGGATGTTTGGGAACATGCCTATTATTTACAATATCAAAACCGTCGTCCGGAATATATCTCAGCTTTTTTCAATGTCGTGAACTGGAAAGAAGTAAATCGTCGTTATCTGGAAGCGTTAAACGCACTTTAAATCTTTGAGGAGATCAGTCATGTCTACACGTATGCTGATTCAACGCATGATTGGCAGCACCCTGCTGATCTGCGGTGTCATGGTGCTTTTATTAGAACATGTGTGGATGCCCTATTTTTAAAGTTTATTTTGCTAAAAAAGCCAGTCTAAATGACTGGCTTTTTATAGGTACATTTAAATGGGCAAAGGTTTATTGCATATTGGCAATTGCAGTACCTTTTTGCTTAGGATCAGTATTTCCGAGTGCAGGATGGGCAATGGCATTCTGGCATTGCAGTTTATCCCGCTCATAATCCGCCTGTTTTTGTTGCAGACTATTACCATTTTCCATGGTCGTCCGCGCCCAGATTTCCAGACTGGTCAAGGCTTTACGACACAGGGCATATTTGCCTTCGGTTACCGAATCAGTCATTTTGACATTAATACGCCAGTCTGTACTCAATTTACGTGCTGGTTGACGTACCTGTGTTTCCAGCTGATCCACTTCTTTATTATAGACCAGAGGATCCACTTCATTGATCAGTTGCCATGCGGCATTGGCATAAGTCGTCGCATCATTAGTCAGTTTAGGTGCCGGTTTAATTTCTGGCTTATCAGTCGATTGACTGTCATTCCCACACGCTTGTAACAATATTACCGTGCCTATTAAAGCAGCAGTCAGCATCGTACGTGTCTTGAACATCCACATATCAGGCTCGCCAATTTAAACATTTCGGCACTATGCTATTAAATTCACGTAGAATACACAATCTTCATTTGACCCATCGTTCAACTCTCCTTCAAGGTGTGTCGTGTCTGAACCGAATCAACTCGCTACGCAACCTGCTGGCTTCTGGCAAGGTGCAAAAGATAGCCAAGCGATTATCTTCACTTATTTACCGGTGTCGTTTGCTTTTGGTGTGTCAGCTACTCAGTTTGGCTTTACCGCCTGGGAAGCACTGTTCCTGTCCTGTTCGATGTATGCAGGTGCCAGCCAGTTCCTGGTAGTTGCGCTCTTAGGCAGTGGTACATCTATCTGGATGACAGCATTGACCGTGATTGCCTTGGACATTCGTCATCTGCTCTATGGCCCTGCGTTACAAAATCTGATTCAAGACCGGCTCAATTTAAAAAAAACGGCAATCTGGTCTTGGGGTCTGACCGATGAAGTCTTTGCCTCCGGTATGATCAAACTCTCGCAACGGCGACAGGAATGGTCAGAATCCTGGATGCTGGGTTTAAGTCTGTTTAGCTGGATGTCTTGGGCGCTCGGATCTTTCCTCGGTGGATTGTTTGCTGATCAAGTCAGCAACTTGCCACAGTTCTTGCAGGCAGCGCTGGATTTCTTGTTACCTGCGCTGTTCCTGAGTTTCTTGTTGGCTGCCTTTGAGAAAAAACATACTTTTGTGGTAGCTGTCACGATTCTGGTGTCTGCGATTGCCTGTTATTTTATCGACCTGTCTGCCGCGATTTTTATCGGTATAAGTTCTGGTATTTTCGCAGGCCTGTTCAAGCACTATATTTTGAAACAGCCAGATCCTGAACACGCAGGAGATCAAGCATGAATCTAGAGATTATTCTGGTCGGGATTTTAGTCGGAATCGCCAATTTTGCCTCACGCTTTGGTCCTTTTTTTGTCATTCAGAAATTTCAGCAAGGTTCGCAAAAACGCGGAGCGTTGTGGCTAAAAATTGCCTTGGGTTCAATTGGCATCGCTGCGATCAGCTCCATGTTGGTAGTTGCTACCCTGCCACCTTTATTAGAAACGCCGAATAAAAGTTTTGCGATGCTGGTTGGCTTTATTGTGCTCACGGTTTTGTACTTTAAGTTTAAACGTATTGTGATGGCGACACTGACCGCAGCGCTCACCTATGGTCTGGTTTACACCTATGTTCCAGTACCCTTTTAAGCTTTAACTCGTTGATCAATCGAAACAAAGACTTATGCTAAACTCATAGTATAGGTCTTTTTTATATAACAATAAAAACAAGGAAGGATGCGCATGTTTGAGGTCAAACAGGTGATTGAAGGCAAAATCTTTATTCATCATCGGCGCGATGAAATGTTAACCGTATTCCATCGACATGAAGTGCCGGCACAATATTTTGAATGTTTTATCAATGCTCAAAATTTTACCGAACATTTTGTCGAAATACATGCTCAACCAGCAGATCAAGTTCGGGTGGTTTATATTAAAAAGAATAGCACCCATCAAATTATTGCTATGCTTAATCAGAGCCAATACGTGCTGCATCTTCATCCTTTGACATTGATTTTGGGTAAATGGAGCTTCAGACATCGTGTCCTGCCGAATACTCTAAAAATTTTTGCTGGTTTATTTGCGCTCCTTTTTATTCTTTTTTCAGCTACCGCCTTTTCAGCAGATCAGTTCCAGCTCACCACCATCTTGCGAGACTGCATTCAATTCACAGTTTTTGGGCTACTGTTATTTTTGCTGTGCTTGGTACTGCCTTTTGTATTGCCCTATGCGTATTTCCTGCATGTTCGTACATTACGTCTGTTAAAGATGCTAAATATCAATACTGAACAAGTTGCACAAATAGAAAAGCTCAAGTCTCAAAGCGAGATTTATCTTCTGCAAACGCAGTCTGACAGCGATGTGAAAATGACAGCGCCTCCTTATTAAAATCTAGAAAAACTTTATAAATAAAACTGTTGGTCAATATCACAATTTTGTATGAATCTTGGCTTAACTGTCGGCTCAGTTCTGCTATGCTAAAAGTCCATAAAATCAAGCATGGATGATCCACATGAGCGTGACTATTGGTACTCCCCTTCAATCTTCTGCCTATAAAGTTCTATTATTGGGTTCTGGTGAACTGGGCAAGGAAGTGGTGATTTCACTACAACGCCTTGGAGTCGAAGTTCATGCTGCTGACCGTTATGATCATGCCCCTGCCATGCAGGTTGCGCATTATTCCTATACCTTGAATATGGCAGATGCTGTAGAACTCAAACAACTCATCAATCAAATCCAGCCACATTTAATTGTTCCTGAAATTGAAGCGATTGCGACCGAAGTTCTGCTTGAAATAGAAGCCCAGAACATTGCTACAGTCATTCCTTCTGCTAAAGCCGTCAATCTGACCATGAACCGTGAAGGTATTCGTCGTCTGGCTGCGGAAGAACTCGGTCTGCCAACTTCAGCTTACCGTTTTGCCGACAGTTTAGAATCCTTCCGCGCGGCCTGTGACGATGTCGGCTATCCAAACTTTGTGAAACCGGTGATGTCATCTTCAGGCAAAGGTCAGTCTCGTGTTACCCGTTTTGATGAAGTCGATGCTGCCTGGGAATATGCGCAAACCGGTGGCCGGGTCAATCAGGGTACTGTGATTGTAGAATCACAAATTGACTTTGATTTTGAAATTACCTTATTGACTGTTCGTGCAAAAAATCCAGAAACCGGCGAAATCGAAACGTCTTATTGCGACCCGATCGGACATCGTCAGGACTCAGGTGATTATGTGGAAAGCTGGCAGCCTCAACCGATGACTCCAGCCGCGCTGGAAGAATCCAAGCGCATTGCCAACAAGGCCACTACAGCACTTGGTGGCTGCGGAATCTTTGGAGTGGAACTCTTTGTAAAAGGCGACAAAGTATGGTTTAGTGAGGTTTCCCCACGTCCACACGATACTGGACTGGTGACTTTAGCCTCCCAATTTCAAAGTGAATTTGAGCTGCATGCACGTGCTATTTTAGGCTTGCCGGTGAATACTGCACGACATAGTGTGGCTGCCAGTGCGGTAATTTATGCTGGAGTAGATGGCCGTAATCTTTCATTTTCTGGCCTGAATCTTGCTTTAGCAGACGGCAATACCGATTTGCGCCTGTTTGGCAAACCAGAAGGTTTTAAACGTCGTCGTATGGGCGTTGCCACGGCACGTGCAGAAACTATTGAACAGGCACGTGAACTGGCCCTCCAGGTCGCCAACCAAGTTAGCGTCAACCAAAACTAAGCTGAAATACCAACGGACGACTGTACATGATCAACACCCATCCACTGCTGAATTACGCTAAAAGCAACCATGACATTAAAGCCATCAATCAATGGCGCAGTGATGTCGAAAATCAGCTTCAGGAAAGTTTTGAAAATGGCCAGTCGATTCGGGATATTATTCTGGCGCGTTCCAACCTGATTGATGAAGCATTGCAGTTTCTCTGGCAGCATGCCGAACTGGATCAAACTGATTTGGCCCTGTTTGCAGTCGGAGGCTATGGCCGTCGTGAAATGCTGCCTTATTCTGATGTCGACATCATGATCTTGTCAGAAGACGAGATTAACCCGGAACAGGAACAACTGATTTCTACATTCATTTCATCGCTTTGGGACGTGGGGAATTTCAAACCCGGTATCAGTGTCCGCACCATCAATGAATGTGTCAATCAGGCCAGCAGTGATCTGACCGTCGCCACCACCCTGATCGAAGCCCGCCTGATTATTGGCAATGAAAACCTGTGTAGATGGCCACGTCGTATCGTGTCACGTACCTGGACTGACAAAACTTTTTTTGATGCCAAGATGGATGAGCAGCATAAACGCTATGCTCAGCACAACAATACCGAAAGCAATCTGGAACCGGATATTAAAAATGCGCCGGGTGGCATCCGTGATATCAACCAGATTGGCTGGATTGCCAAACGGCATTTCCGCGTCAATCGCATTTATGATCTGGTACATCTCGGTTTTATTTCAGAATTTGAACTCGGTGTGCTTGAGGAAGCCGAAAGTTTCCTCTGGGAAATCCGTCATCACCTGCACCGCCTGACCAAGCGCGATGAAAACCGCTTATTGTTCGATTATCAGCGTGATATTGCTGCCAAATTTGGCTATGTACGTGAAGAGGCGCATCATCCGAACTACCCAATTGAACAGTTCATGAAGCGCTATTATCGCAGTGCACAGCAAGTGTCTACGCTGAACGAAATGCTGCTGGCCTATTTTAATGAATCGGTCATTACGCCACGTTTACCGCAATATGAACGCCAGATCGAAGAAATCAACCAGAACTTTAAACTGGTCGATGGCAAACTGGCTGTGCAGCATCACAAGATTTTCTCGGAAAATCCAAACGCAATTCTGGAAATTTTCTATTTACTAGCCAATCGTCCTGAGATCGAAGGTATTCGTGCGCGTACTTTACGCCTGCTGACCCTGGCTGGAAAACGCATTGATCAGGATTTTCGTGATAATCCGGTGCATCAGGCGCTATTTATGGCGATTATCCGTTCACCGCATCGACTCTACGATACTATGGTCGCGATGAAGCGTTATGGTGTGCTTGGAAATTACATCCCGGCCTTTGGACAGATTCTGGGACTGATGCAATATGACCTGTTCCATATCTATACGGTCGATGCGCATACCTTATTGCTACTGCGGAACTTAAACCGCTTTAAAGAACCTGAATTTGCCAAGGAATTTCCAGTGGTCAGTTCAGTGTTTCAGCGTCTGACCCGTCGTGACATCGTCTATCTGGCAGCAATTTTCCATGATATTGCTAAAGGTCGTGGCGGTGACCACAGTGAACTCGGTGCCAGCGATGCGATTAAATTCTGCCGTAGCCATGGCTTTACTGAACGCGAAAGCAATCTGGTGGCTTGGCTGATCCAGAATCATCTGGTGATGTCTGTCACCGCCCAGAAAAAAGATATCTCCGATCCGGATGTGGTCAAAGAATTCGCCGAAAAAATGGGTGATATGGAACATCTGGATTATTTATACACCCTGACAGTTGCCGATATTAACGCCACCAATCCGAAGCTGTGGAATACCTGGCGCGCTTCGCTGATGCGTCAACTATATACTCAGGCACGTGACGTAATCCGTTCTGGTCTGGGCCGTCCGGTTGATTATCAAATGCTGATTGAAGATACTAAATTTGCAGCCAGTGAACTTCTGGTTCAGGACTTCTCACTGGATGAGGTAGAAAAAGTCTGGCAGGAACTTGGTGATGACTATTTCCTCAAAGAAACAGCAGATGAAATTGCCTGGCATACCCGTGCCATTTTACAACACGGCGATAATCCTGCCCCACTGGTGCTGATGCGGGCGCACCGTAAATATGCGCAGGATGCGGTACAGATCTTTATTTATACGCAGGATCAACCCAACCTGTTTGCCACCACCGTGGCTATTCTGGATCGTATGAATCTGGATGTACAAGACGCACGGATTATTACAGCGACTAAAGCCTTCAGTCTGGATACCTATGTAGTACTGGACCGTTTTGGTACCTTATTGACCGATCCGGAACGCGAAGCCACAGTGATTGAAGCTCTGAAAGATGCCTTGAGTCATTCTGATGAATATCCGGGCCTGATGCAGCGCCGGATTCCGCGTCAATTACGTCATTTCGATATTGAAAATACAGTCGATATTAGTATCAATCCTGCCTTGAATCAAAATATGGTCGAAATCGCTACTCTCGATCATCCTGGTTTACTTGCCAAAATCGGTGGTTTATTTATGATGCAAGGCCTGGATATCCACTCTGCCAAAATTGCTACACTTGGCGAACGTGCCGAAGACATATTTTTTGTTACCAAAAAAGATGGCAACCCTATGACACCTGAAGAATCTGCTGAATTTGCAGCTGCACTTAAAACTGCACTGGATGAAGCCTCTCATCAGGTTTGTAGTCAACACTCACATTAAAACGCGGTTACTTATTCATGAACTCTAGCTTGTCTCTACTGCACCCTTATCCGTTTGAAAAGTTAAATCAGCTTTTTGCGGATATCCAGCCTGCAAATATGCCCTTAATTCCCCTGTCGATTGGTGAACCAAAGCATCCTGCACCGGAGTTTGTGAAACAAGCGATTATTGATAACTTTAAACATTTATCGACCTATCCAAACAGTAAAGGCTTGCCTGAGCTACGCGAAAGTATTGCTCAATGGCTGACGCGCCGTTTTAAGCTAAATAGCATCAGTGCAGACAGCAATATCCTGCCTGTTTCTGGTACGCGTGAAGCGATTTTCTCGTTTGTACAGGCTTTGGTAAATCGTGAAGAGGCACCTTATGTGGTGATGCCGAATCCGTTTTATCAGATTTATGAAGGTGCAACACTGCTCGCAGGCGCCAAACCTTATTTCATCAACTGTACTGAGGAAAATAACTACCTTGGTGATTTTGATGCGGTTCCGGCGGAAGTCTGGGAAAAAACGGCATTGCTATTTGTCTGCACCCCGGGCAATCCAACAGGTGCAGTGCTATCCAAAGAACAGTTCAAAAAACTGATTGCCCTGTCGGATCAATACAACTTTGTGATTGCTTCAGACGAATGCTATTCGGAACTGTGGTTTGACCAAGCACCCGTAGGTTTACTGGAAGTTTGTGCTGAAATTGGCCGGGATGACTATAAAAACTGTATGGTGTTCCATTCACTGTCTAAGCGCTCTAACCTTCCGGGCATGCGTTCAGGTTTTGTTGCCGGTGATGCCAGCCTGTTAAAACCTTATTTGCAGTACCGTACTTACCACGGCGCAGCGATGCCGGTTCAGCACCAGTTAGCTTCAATTGCTGCCTGGGATGATGAAGCACATGTGGAAGAAAACCGGGTGCAATACCGTGCCAAGTTTGATTTATTCCAGAAAGAACTCGGTCATCTGCTGCCACTCAAAAAACCGGATGCAGGTTTCTATTACTGGTTAAAAGTCGACAATGATGAAGCCTTTGCCAAACATTTGATGGAAGAAGCACATATTAAAGTTCTTCCGGGTCGTTATTTATCCCGCGATACCGAACAAGGTAATCCGGGTGAAAATCATGTACGTCTGGCACTCGTAGCCGATCTGGCGCAATGTGAAGAGGTTATTCGACGTCTGAAAACCATCCTCTAAGTTTTAATCATGACTAAAAACCCACTTTAGATAAGTGGGTTTTTTAATTAACATTAGATGAGCTCTATTTTTATCACATACTGAGAAGATGACGCTGATTCTTACAAGACTTTGGCAATTTCATCTTCAAGATCTTCAGGCTTGGTGGTCGGAGCAAAACGGTTCAATACCTTGCCATCACGGCCAATCAGAAACTTGGTAAAATTCCATTTAATTCCATTGCCTAAAATACCTTTGGAATTGTTAGTCAAATAGCGAAAAATGGCGTGCGCTTCAGGGCCTTTGACATCCACCTTGGAAAACATCGGGAAAGATACCCCGTAATTCTTCTGGCAAAATTCACCAATCTGTTCATTGGAACCTGGATCTTGACCACCAAACTGATTGCATGGAAATCCCAAAATTTCCAGACCTTGATCTTTATATTTTTCGTAAAGTTTTTCTAATCCTGAAAATTGTGGGGTAAAACCACACTTACTCGCTGTATTGACGATCAAAAGTACCTTGCCTTCATAATCTGCAAGTGGCTTGCTTTTGCCATCTAACAATTCAGCTTCAAACTGATAAATGTTAGTCATGGATAGGTTTCCTCATCATTTTTTTCTTGTGTTTCTAAGTCCAAAGAAGCCGAGTTGACACAATAACGCAAACCGGTCGGTTCTGGGCCATCCGGGAAAACATGCCCTAAGTGTGCGTCACAATGATGACAAACAATCTCAGTTCTGACCATTCCGTGTGAAGTATCAGGTAATTCTTCTACCACTGAACTGCTGACAGGACGGTAGAAACTTGGCCAGCCACAGCCGCTGTCATACTTGGTCTCAGACGAGAACAGTGGCGTGCCGCAGCAACGGCATACATAGGTGCCATCTTGCTTGGTATTCCAGTATTTTCCAGTAAATGCCGGCTCGGTTCCCTTCTCGCGCGTAATGCGAAACTCCTCAGGTGATAACTCTCTTTGCCATTCCCGGTCTGATTTATTGAGTTTTCCCATGATCACATACCTTTTTATCTTGCTATTTAAAATAGGATAATCCTATATTTACGTGATTCATTTTAAAAATTCTAGTCTTTATTCAACATTTTACAAAAGACATATAATGCTCAAAAAAGCAAAAAGGAAGCAAATGTAAAAATAAAAGTAAGCAATTTTTACATTAAATGTTTTTTAGTGAGCAAATTTAATGGTATTCTTAGCTCTAAATTTGCTCAGGATTAAAAAATGTCGCAAAAAAAGAGCGTAATTTTTAAAAATCTGCTGCCTGTGATCAAACAATATCAGCAGCTTGGATTTACGCATGAAAAAATTGTTGCACTACTTCGAGATGAACATAATCTCGATCTAGTCACAACTGAGACATTTAAAAGTTATTTATATCGTTATGCAAAAGTGACCTCCACTCCTTCCGAGAACATCAAAATGCCGAACACTTTCCAAACCCCACGCGAGATCAAGAAATCATCTAAGCTCGAGCATGTGTGCTACGACATTCGCGGACCTGTGTTACGAGCGGCCATCGAGATGGAAGAAGCCGGTCACAAAATTATAAAATTAAATATTGGCAATCCTGCCCCATTCGGTTTTGAAGCGCCGCAGGAAATCATCAACGATGTGGCTTTAAACCTGCCGAATGCGATTGGCTATACGGATTCCAAAGGGATTTTCCCGGCGCGTAAGGCGATCTGTCAGTATTATCAGCAAAAAGGCATTCTGGATATGCACGTTAATGACGTCTATATCGGCAATGGTGTATCTGAACTGATTGTTATGGCCATGCAGGGTCTGCTGGATGATGACGATGAAATGCTGATTCCAATGCCAGATTATCCACTCTGGACTGCGGCAGTGAATCTATCTGGCGGTACAGCGATTCACTATAAATGTGATGAAGAAAATCACTGGTATCCAGATATTGCTGATATGGAAAGCAAAATCACGCCAAATACCCGTGGTATTGTGATTATTAACCCGAATAACCCGACCGGTTCGGTTTATCCACGTCATGTGTTGCAACAAATCGTCGACTTGGCCAAGAAATATGACCTGATTTTATTTGCTGATGAAATCTACGACAAAATTATTTACGATGGGATTGAGCATGTTGCGGTAGCAGCTCTGGCTGGCGATCAGCTATGTGTCTCATTTAACGGTTTATCTAAAGCCTATCGTATTGCTGGTTTCCGTTCCGGCTGGATGGCAATTACCGGCGATAAAGCACGTGCAGCAGATTATATCGAAGGTCTGGATATGCTGGCGTCGATGCGTCTGTGTGCCAACCATCAGGCACAATATGCGATTCAGACTGCACTGGGCGGTTATCAGTCGATTAATGACCTAATTCGCCCAGGTGGGCGTTTATATGAACAGCGCAATATTGCCTGGGAAATGCTGAACGAGATTCCAGGTGTATCTTGTGTCAAGCCTGAAGGTGCAATGTACTGTTTCCCGAAACTGGATCCGAATGTGTATCCAATTCAGGACGATGAAAAACTGATGCTGGATTTGTTACGTGCAGAGAAAGTACTTTTGGTACAAGGTACAGGCTTTAACTGGCCGACACCGGATCATTTCCGTGTAGTATTCCTGCCGGCTGAAAATGAACTGCGTGAAGCCATTACCCGTGTTGGCCGTTTCCTGGCCAAGATGCGTTAATTCTTGAAATAGACAATATAAAAAACCGCGTTGAGACGCGGTTTTTTATTTCTCTGAAAAAATTCAGGCTTTTGACTGATGAAATTTTAAAAATCATACCGGTTTCTTTGAGCAAATTTCTGCACTCAATGGTTTCTTCTCAGGCAATTTCCCCTCAATCATGAAGATTCATGTTATTTTTTAACCAAATATAAAATTCTATGAGTGCACGGATGTCCTCAAACACAATGAAGCTCAGCCTTTTTCTTTGTCTTAGTATGTGCTTGGGCATTGGCATTCTTCGTTTTTCTTATACTGCACTGTTACCTGGCACACGAGAAGCCTTTGGCTGGAGTACAGATTTTGCCAGCCTCTTGGGCAGTGCCAATTTGCTGGGTTATTTAATCGGTGCATTTACGGCCATGCGTCTGCCTCAAGACCGCAGCATGAGTACCTATATTCAAATTTCAGCCTTTGCCGGTATGCTCAGCCTGATGTGCTGTGCATTTTCTGGTTTTTCTGAAGTATGGTATATCGCTTGGCGGATTATTTCCGGGATCAGCGGTGGACTGATGATGATCTTATCGCCGAGTGTGGTTGCACAGTGCTGTGAACTTCAAGACCGTCTTAAAATCAACTTTATTGGTTTTAGCGGAATTGGACTAGGCGTTTTAATTGCGACCCTGTTTCTGCCTTATCTGGATCAAATTTCCATACAGACGGCCTGGCTAATCTTATGTGGTTTTGCTTTGCTTATCTGTATCGTTTTAAGTTTACTGATTCAGAAATTTAAGCCGTATTTGTCCGCACAAGCCCCTTCGGTTATCTCTACTCTATCTTTGAATAGCGTCTTTTATAGTTTATTGACGGTTTACGCCTGTAGTGCTTTCGCCTATATACCACATTCACTCTTCTGGATTGATTATTTAAGCCAGCAGTTGGGATTGAGCTTGTTCTGGATTAATTTCAACTGGATTCTGTATGGACTAGGTAGTGCTTTAGGCGCCTTGAGTGCTTATGCACTGGCCAGAAAATGGGGTAATTTTGCTGCCCTGAAAATTCTTTATAGTCTTTATATTATGGCTATTTTTATTGCGACTCTAGATGCCAGTCCATTGCTCACTTTTAACTCTTCCTTTTTCACTGGGATGCTAAATCCGGCTGTGGTCTTCCTGACCTCCTATACCATTTTGCAACTGTATGGACTGGCTTATAAAAAGCTCTGGAGTATTGCTACCTTGTGTTTTGCCTCGATTCAGCTGATCGGTGGACTCAGCTTTAGTGCGCTGCAATATTTTGGATTGAGCTATCATCAACAGTTCATACTGGCCACATTGGTTCTTTTATTAGGAACATTGCAATTGTTCTGGTGTACACGTCCTGCCAGACTCAAGCCTGAACAACAAACTCAGCCAGTGTCTACTCATGGAGAAGGAACTAAATAAGGATAAGGATTGGTTGCTCCTTGCCCACCCAGATAAATCCCATAATGTAAATGCGGTGGGGTATTTTTAGCATTGCCCGTATTACCCACATAAGCGATGACTTCACCTGCTTCGACCCAGTCGCCTTCCTGAATATCCGCTGCATAATCATCCAGATGTGCATAATAATGCTGACTCATATTGGGGCCAGTCACCCAGATAATTTTTCCACCCAGATTATTAGTGCCAATCATACGCACAATCCCTTGGGTCGCGCTAAATACTGGCGTACCACGTTTGGCAAAAATATCCGTCCCTTCGTGTTTACGACCTGCACTACGCGCTGCTCCCCAAGTATCATTAATTTGGCCAACTCTGACGCCTTCAACCGGAATCTGTAGCAGAGCTTCTAACTTGGTTCTCTGTAATTGCCAATATAGATAAGGGCTTTTCCAACCGGCTGCTTCACCTGAAGGCGGTGGCTGACAGGCAGTTAGTAAAAAACCTATAGATAACAGTAAACTTATAATCCGAAGAAATTTCACCAATATTCGCATTAAATTAAATAGATGACTTTTATCTTAATCACAACCGCCTAATTTAAAGTCACAATCCTGTTATTTTTAGTGATGATTTTATATTAGCCTTCAAATAACAAAACCCTCAAATGAGGGTTTTGTTATTTCAGGTGGATAGGAGATTATCTACGTTTTTTAGCACGAGATGGTTTCGATGGTTGTTGCTGTTGCTGTTGCTGCTCTTCATTCTGAGCATTGTCCTGCTTGTCTTTTTGTTGGACCTGCTTATGTCTCGCTTTAGCTTTAGCCATGATTTACTCCTTTGGAGAAACGTCTCTATATCACTGGAAGTTCCATTCATCACTGTAACGTTTATACAAAATAAGCCAATCGCTGAGCTGTATCCAAATACGTCAATGTAATACAGTCTTTACTAAGTCATTCAGCTTAGAACGAATCATTTCTAGGCTCATTACACTTCTTACATGATCTTGCAGCCTGATACTTATTTTAACGTTTAGCTCTTATCTGTTCAGACTTTGCCTGAAAATAAAACTATAAAAAAGCCCGCAATTACTGCGGGCTTTAACTCATAAATTGCATCGCAATTTTAGGCTTCCATATTAGCAATGATCGCTTCACCAAACTCAGAACAACGTAGCAAGGTCGCACCTGGCATCAAACGCTCGAAATCATAGGTCACCGTTTTTGCCGCAATCGCACCCGAAATCCCCTTGATGATCAGGTCGGCAGCTTCTGTCCATCCCATATCACGCAGCATCATTTCTGCTGACAGAATAATCGAACCTGGATTTACTTTATCTTGTCCAGCATATTTAGGTGCTGTACCGTGGGTTGCTTCATAGACTGCAATCGAACCACCAATATTGGCACCCGGTGCAATCCCGATCCCCCCAACTTCCGCAGCCAGCGCATCAGAAATATAGTCACCATTTAAGTTAAGTGTCGCAATCACAGAATAATCCGCCGGGCGCATCAAAATTTGCTGCAAGAAGGCATCGGCAATGACATCTTTAATAATAATGTCTTTGCCTGTTCTTGGATTTTTGATTTTAACCCACGGACCACCATCTAAAAGCTCACCGCCGAAACGTTCCAATGCGACCTCATAGCCCCACTCTTTAAATGCTCCTTCGGTGTATTTCATGATATTGCCTTTGTGCACCAAGGTCACACTCGGCTTGTCATTTTCGATGGCGAACTGAATCGCTTTACGCACCAGACGCTGGCTACCTTCTTTGGAGACAGGTTTGATTCCGATTCCACAATTGTCTTCAAAGCGGATGTTGGTTACACCCATTTCTTCTTTCAGAAACTTGATAACTTTTTTCGCTTCCGGAGAATCTGCTTTCCATTCAATACCGGCATAAATATCTTCTGAATTCTCACGGAAAATCACCATGTCGGTCAGTTCCGGATTATGTACTGGCGAAGGTACCCCTTCAAACCAGCGCACCGGACGTACACAGACATATAAATCCAGTTCCTGACGTAAAGCCACATTCAAGGAACGAATACCACCACCGACTGGCGTGGTCAGTGGACCTTTAATCGATATCACATAATCGCGCAGTGCTTCGAGAGTTTCTTCAGGCATATAGGTGCCGTAAATTTTGTCAGCTTTTTCACCGCAGTAGACTTCCATCCATTCGATGGAACGCTTCCCGGCGTATGCTTTTTGCACAGCAGCATCTACCACAGTTCGCATTGTTGGTGTAATATCTGCACCGATTCCATCCCCTTCGATAAATGGGATAATTGGATTATTTGGTACGTTGAGTGACAGGTCTGCATTAACGGTAATTTTGGTACCATCCACAGGTACTACGATTTTTTGATATCCCATTATTAGTATTCTCCCGGATGCCGCTGACAAATCTAAAATAATTGCCGATTAGGCAATACTTTCAACTGTTCTTAACGCATAATATTCTAATCCAGATTTGTTGTTTTTGAGATTTATACGGGAAATAACTAAATTTCCCTTTTAAATAAACCTCTACATTTTTTAAATTAATGTAATTATAGAAGTTATTTCCTATGAAAATCGTCATTCTAAACAAACCTTATGACGTCCTCTCCCAATTCCGTGCGGATGAAAAGCACCCAACCATGGCTGATTTTGTCAACGACAAAGATTTACGTCTTGCTGGCCGTTTGGACATGGACTCAGAAGGTCTGGTTTTCCTCACCGATCACGGTGGTCTCAACCAATATATCACCAATCCTGCCAATAAAAAGTTTAAAACTTATATGGTGCAAGTGGAAGGTGATGTGACCGAAGAAGCACTTGAACAGCTTCGTAAAGGCGTTGAACTGAAAGATGGCATGACGCTTCCTGCACGTGCTGAAAAAGTGTCTGAACCGGAATGGTTGTGGGAGCGTAATCCTCCTGTACGTTTCCGTGCCTCTGTTCCGACGTCTTGGGTTGAGATTTCAATCTGTGAAGGTCGTAACCGTCAGGTTCGTCGTATGACATCTGCTGTCGGCTTCCCTACACTGCGTTTGATCCGTACCAAAATTGGTGAGATTGATTTGGTTCGTATGGGATTGCAACCGGGTGAAACCAGAGAAATTGAACCATTACTTTATCCAGACTTCCAGAATGTTCCTGCGGAAGAACCATACCGTTCACGCTCTTATGTGAAAAAGCCGGGTGGTACGGGCGGTAAGCCAATGGTTCGCAAGAACAAAGATGGTTCTGTGAAAAAGTCTGGCACTAAACGTATCTGGCAAATGGATGAAAGTGAAAAGCCGCGTCGTAAGACCAATGGCACAACTCGTCCAAATACCAAAGCACCACGTGGTCGCGGCCGCGGTCGTGGCTAAGTTTGAATAGATTCAATCAAGCTCACTTCGGTGGGCTTTTTTTATTACATAACTTAAATATTTTTTTATTTTTCAATCTATTAGAATTAATTAAAGTATTCATTTTAATGTGAGTCTCATGAAAAAAATAATTTTCGCTTTAGCTGCGACGTCCCTCTCAACTTTTAGCTTTGCCAATCCGCTGAGTGTGCATGTACTTAATCAAGAAACTGGCCTACCCTCTGCTAATGTCACGGTCACCCTAGAAGCTCAACAAGGTGAGAAATGGGTCAAGCTCAATGAAGCCAAGACAGACAGTAATGGCCGTATTAAAGAATTTTATCCTAAAGACACCGCGTTACAAAAAGGCGTTTATAAAGTAACGTTTAAAACGGGTGATTGGTTTAAGGCCAATAATCAACGGACGTTCTTCCCTGAAGTACCGGTGGTTTTTGTGATTGATGGTGCTTTAGAGCACTACCATATTCCACTGCTGTTAAGTTCTTATGGGTATTCGACGTATCGGGGGAATTAAAATGTAGGGCATGTTTTCACAAAATTTTAACGAATATTCAAGAGGCTATATTTTTCATTGACTTCATCCAAAGTGAAATATCTTTTAATTTGGCGTAAATTATTCTTTTCATAAGAAAATCCTGCGAAGATAACAGGCTGATTTTTCTTAATCGATTCTTCCTTAGAGATATGGATACTATTTAGCTCATAAAAATATGGTTCTTTACTAATGATTTCTGCAACCTTATCAAAATAACCTCTTTCAACCCCTCGACCATAGTCATTATAGTCAATCAAATTCTTTGGAATTAGATGAACTTTGTCTTTGTATTTTTGAGAATTTTGATAAATATCTGCTATCTCATAACAATCAAACTCATAACTATCCTCT
This sequence comes from Acinetobacter endophylla, assembly GCF_053543775.1. Lineage (NCBI taxonomy): Bacteria > Pseudomonadati > Pseudomonadota > Gammaproteobacteria > Moraxellales > Moraxellaceae > Acinetobacter > Acinetobacter endophylla. The sequence goes on from NZ_JBLVOM010000238.1 coordinate 19,738, forward strand.
TTTAATTTCATTTGATAATACTTAATACCTCTTCCTTTCAATACTTCCATGACTTGCTGTTGGCATACTTTTGCATAAGAATCCGGCAATTTGTTATTGTTTTTTACGAGATCAATTTTTGATTTAGGCATCCTCATTCCGAAGTAGATTGCTTTCACTGCCCTATAATCATAGTTAAATCTACCAAAAGGTTCGATACAAATCCTGTACTCTTCTTCGTGTCGCCATTTTATAGATTTAGTCCCTGTTGTAACTCGCAATAATTTTTCCACAGCTGTCGCTCCATTTTTGAATACATGATCAAACTTCAATTCTGGTCTTTGTTCAGCATAATCAATCTCAAACGCAGCACTTATAGATCTCAGTTCATCAAGCTTTTCAAAATCATATTCAATACAGAATCCTGTATGCGAATCGGCATAATATGCCCAAAGCAATTCGTCCTTTTGAATTCGACTTAGAGAGTAAATCCCAACCTCCTTCCTAACTTTTTGACATAGTTGATCAAATTCTTTCCTAATATCAGAAGTCGAAAAACTAAATATATTATGAAACAGCTCAAATACTTTATGAATGTCTTTTTCACTGAATAGATTCTCAGATGGATCATTCAGCTGTGTCGAATGTGGAGCATAAAAATAATTGTTCTGTAAAGCTTCCAAATCACGTTTTGAACCATATCTATATTTATATAATTTCATTTTATCCAATAAAAACCCATACCTGAATATTGGTTTTACCTGCTTTTTCTTATGTGTGCAAACAAGATTTCTAACCCCTCCCACTTGTCATTCTGATTCTGCAATGCTATTTATGATTCATATAATTTTTATTTTAAAATAAAAAGTATCTAAAAAGGAGTTGTGCAATGGATCAGCAAGTCAGCCAGATGTTTAATCAGGACCGGTTAATTCAACATCTTGGTGCTCATCTGGTTTCTTATAACCACAATTATGCAAAGATCGAATTAAAGGTGACTGAACAGCATTTACAGGGTCATCAGACCTGTAACGGTGCCGTGATTTTCGCACTGGCAGATGCAGCTTTTGCAATTGCCTGCAATACCAGTGAACATCCGGCAGTCGGTCAACATTGCGGTATTCATTATTTAAAACCGGGCTTGCTTGGCGACACACTGACTGCTGTAGCAGAACACAAAGCCAGCAGTGGCCGTAGTGGCATTTATGATATTCAGGTAATGAATCAACATAATCAAATCGTAGCGGAATTCCGTGGCACATCACGACTGATTATTAAATAATGTTTTCTCAAAGTTTAATACAATAAAAAACCGGTGACGAAGCACCGGTTTTTATTGAATGACAAACACTTGTAGATTTAAGCTTTAAGCCATTTCTCGGCTTTAGCCGGATCTTCCACTTTCAGTTCAACTTCAGTCAGCTCAGAACCCGCGGCTTGAACGTCGAAGGTCATCAACTCATCACGACGGAATGCATACACTGTAAAAGTACCTTGCTGTTTTGCATAGCTTTCAACAAGCTTAGTCGTTGCCTTTAAACCATCAATTGCAATAATGACATCATTGGCAGAAAGGCCAGCGAGCACAGCAGCACCCTCACGACGCGCAGATTGAACCAGCACACCTTCCGGCTTATCTGCCAGTTTTAAACCGAATGGCAAAGACTTGTCATTTTTCAGGCTATAAGCCATACCAAACTCAGGGAAAAGCTGATCCAATGGTAATTCGTCTGTGGTATTGATCAAGTGATTGATCTGTTCTGACCAATCATCTCCTGTCAGTTCTTTACACAATTCAAAGATTGTCCGCTCATGCACCTGAACACCCTTCTGGGCATTTTCATACAAACGGCGCATCACGGCATCCAGACTTGAACCGCGTAAACGCAAACCTAAGTCTAAGCACAAAGCAACTAAACAGCCTTTGTTGTAATAGCTGGTACCCGCATTATTCGAGTTTTCATCCTGACGATAGAATTTCACCCAGGCATCAAAACTGGATTCAGACACTGACTGAATCGCACGCCCCGGATTTTGCAAATAACGGTCAATCTGTGCTTTTAACAAAGCAATATACGATTCCTGATTAATCACGCCACTGCGCAGCAAAATCAAATCATCGTAATAAGAGGTAAAACCTTCAAAGATCCATAACAGAGAGGTATAGCCTTCTCTGTTTAAATCATAGTTAACAAAGTTTTCAGGGCGAATAAATTTCACCAACCAGGAATGGAAATATTCATGGCTACATAAGCCGAGGAAACGCTGATAATCTTTTGAAGGTTCTTCAGGTTCATTGGCCTTAGGCAAGTCATCACGTGGTGAAATCAGGCTAGTCGAGTTCGGATGCTCCAGACCACCATAGCTATTACCGGTTGCCATGGTCATAAAGGTATAGTCTGTAAACGGCGCCGAACCAAACATTGAAATTTCTGTGGCACAGATTTTTTCAATGTCCTGCTGCATACGCGCGGCATTCATGGCATGTTTACCTGAGACCACAAATTCATGTGGAATGCCATTTGCTTCAAAACTGAAACGGGTTTGTTCTGCTAGCTCAAATGGCGCATCAATCAATTCGGCATAGTTTTTGGCTTTCAGGGTGAAACGGCCTTTGACCAGACTTTTGGCTTGCAGGCCGGTTGCCAGCTGAAAATGCTTTAATTCATCTGGCAGGAAGATTTCCAGTTCAATTTCTTTATTTTCCTGACCTTCTAGCCCTAAACATGCACAAGCGGGATTCACATAGAGACGATTTTGATCCACATATGCACCACGAACGGACAGATCATAGGCATACACATCATATTCCACCGTAATCAGCTCATGATCGGTATTGAATAAACGCCATTTGTTCTTTTCAAATTTCTGGATCTGTAACTGGCGCCCATCTTCATCATAGGCTTTGACCGCTTCAATGTGCTTGGAAAACTCTCGAATCAGATAGCTTCCCGGAATCCAGGTCGGTAATGACAAGACTTGAGTCGGGTCCGCAAGAAAACGAACAGTCACGTGAATAAGATGCTGACGATAATCGTCAAATTCAATTTGATAATGCAACATAATGAACGATATAAAATTAAAATAAATGAGATATAGCTTAGCTTAGCATTTTTTAAGCCAGTATGGTTTAGCTGTCTTATTTGTCTACATTTACGACTAGCTATCTGTATAAAAAAGGCATAGCATGCGTGAAAATTAAATCGTTCAACACCCGCCGGGTTATCAAGGAACACCATTGAAATACATCATCTCACTGATTGCGGTTTTCAGTTTATTTATTTCTGCATTTTCACATGCTGCCCTACTCAATATTGTGCCTGAAAGCGTTGAAGCTGAAGCCTGGAGCATTCTGGATTCACAGTCTGGTCAAGTCATTGCAGAGCACAATGCCGACGTTCAGCGTGCTCCGGCTTCGCTGACCAAAATGATGGTGGCTTATATTGCCTTAAAGGAAATTGAGGCCGGAAAATTAAATAAAAATGAAGTTTTAACCGCGACCTCTGTGGTGAAAACCGTGATGTGGGATGAGTCACAGATGTACCTGAAAGAAGGTGATCTAATTTCAGTCGATCAGCTTCTGGCGGGCTTAATTATCATGTCTGCTAATGATGCCGCAGTCACGCTGGCTGAGAAAATTTCGGGTGGTATTCCGCAGTTTGTTGAACGTATGAATCAGGAAGCCAAAGCGCTGGGCATGCAGCATACCAATTTCCAGAATCCGGCCGGTATTACCATGCCTGAGCATTATTCGACTGCCGCCGATTTGGCCAGACTGTCTATGGCGGTGGTGAATGAAACCCCGGATTATCTGTATTATTCCAAACAGCCAAGCTTTACCTACAATCAGCATTTTCATCGTGCGACCAACCGTGTGCTTCAGGTCGATCCTACAGTAGATGGTTTAAAAACCGGTTTTACCCGTGCAGCGGGCTATAATCTGGCACTAACCGCCAATCGCGTCACCGCAGATTTTGAAATGCCAAATCGCCGTCTGATTGTGGTGGTGCTGGGTACTAAAAGTGCCGCAAAACGCGCTGATGTATCACATAAGCTGATGAATCTCGCTTATACCTATACCCGCAATGAAGTAGCGATCAAAGATCAACAGCTACTGGCTGAATTGCCTGTGATCAAATCCACCTTAAAAATGTTTAAGGTGCAAACCAAGCAACCGCAGATCATTACCACTTCTTTATATGATCAGGGCTACAGTATTGACCTGAACCAGTTTGATCAAACCCAACAGCGTGTCATGCTGAATACAGGTGATGGCGTTTTAAAAAGTATCGAGCCTTTACAGGAAACGCAAACTCATATCAATGTTGAAGTGAAAGCATCTGAACTCATTGCACCTTTGGCGACCATGATGCCTTTGGCGACTATTCAGGTTTATCAGAATAATCAGTTGATTCGCACCATTCAAATTGAAGATCATGTCGAAATTGAAGAAGCCAACCTGTTTCAGAAATTCTTTACTTGGCTACAAGGCTTATTCGGTTTGTTTTCAGACAATACGCCAAGCGTAAAGCTTTATCCTTTAGATAGATAATAGCCCTACATCTCAAGTTACTTTTCTTTAAGCTAGAAGATCTACTCGCTGATCTTCTGGCAGATTTTCTTTTCTCCCTGCATCACTCCCCAAGACAGGGAAACTTACCTGCCCTCACAGAATTGCTACGTTTTGTAATGTGTATAACAATTTTAACCAAGACGCGATCTGGCCCATGCCATAGTATATTTTCTCTCTATTTCTCTTATTTTTATTAAAAAAATAAACAGGTTAATCATATATGACAGCACATAAAATCGTGATTGTGGGTGGCGGTGCCGGTGGTCTGGAACTGGCAACTCAGCTGGGTGAGAGCTTGGGTAAAAGCGGCAAAGCGCAGATTGTTTTAGTCGATCAAAAACTGACGCATATCTGGAAACCGCTGCTGCATGAAGTTGCCGCAGGCACCTTAAATCCACATGAAGAAGAAACTAATTATTTTGCCCATTCAGCCGCACATCATTATGAATTTGTCTTGGGGACATTTACCGGTCTGGATCGTGAAGCGAAACAGATTGTGGTAGAAACAGAATATTTCTCCAAAAAAGCCCAAGCCAAGAAGAACCAGCGCATCGACTATGACACCCTGGTACTGGCCTTGGGTTCTACCTCGAATGACTTTAATACCGAAGGCGTCAAACAGTTCTGTCATTTTCTCGACAGCCGTCCACAAGCTGATATCTTTCAGCAGGATCTGTTGCATCTCTACTTGAATGCTCAACATGAAGCTTCGAGCCGTGAACTGAATATCGCGATTATTGGCGCCGGTGCGACTGGAGTAGAATTGGCTGCCGAGTTGGTGGAGGCCAAACACAATTTCTTTAAATATGGCTTAAACAAGGTCGATCCAAATAAAGTCAAAATTACCTTAATTGAAGCGGCGGATCGTATTTTGACTGCGCTCTCGCCGAAAGTTGCTGAACATACCATGCAACAGCTGGAAAAATTCGGTATTGAAGTCCTTACCAGTCATCGTGTGGCCAAGGTAGATGAAGACAAAATTTATTTTGCAGATGGCTCAAGTCTGGATGCCGAGATTAAAGTCTGGGCCGCAGGTATCAAAGCACCTGAAGTCTTGGCACAACTGCAAGATATGGAAAAGGACAATATTCACCGCTTGAAAGTCTTCTCCACCCTGCAAACCAAATCTGATCCAGACATTTTTGCTTTTGGTGATTGTGCTCACTGCCAGCCTGCTGCAGATGAACCGGTCTTGGGTCCACGCGCACAAGTGGCTAGCCAACAGGCCAATTTCCTGGCCAATGCCTTGAAAGCACGTGTCAATGAAGAAAGTTATTTACCGATGTTTAAATTTTCCGACAAAGGCTCACTGATTTCCTTAAGCCAGAATAAAGCTGTCGGTGAATTACTCGGTCAGGTCAATGTGCAAGGCTTTGTTGCCAAATCGATGTATGTTTCTTTATATCGAATTCATCAGGCGACCATTCATGGTTATGCGCATGCTGGCATTCTCACCGCAAAAGATTTTGTTACACGAAAAATTTCTCCAAAGCTGAAATTGCATTGAAATTCCAGAATTTGGCCCAATCAATGAAAAAATCGTCAACAAAATTGTCAAATTGCGTTTTTTTGCTAATTTTAGTCTACAAAAATGCAATTTCACTTTATGATGTACCCTTAAAAAATTGAATGGATCAATTAACATGACTGCTATTGCAAATAACCTCGTGGTTTCTTTCCACTACACATTGACTAACGCAGAGGGTGAAACTCTCGACCAATCTCAAGGTGAACCACTTGCCTATTTGCACGGTGCAGGTAACATCATCCCAGGTTTAGAAAATGCGTTAGAAGGCAAAACTGTAGGTGAAAAATTCACTGTAAACGTTCCTGCTGCTGAAGGTTATGGCGAATACAACCCTGACCTAGTTCAAGAAGTTCCTGCGCAAATGTTCCAAGGCGTAGACAACATTCAGGCAGGTATGCAGTTCCAAGCTCAAACTGATGACGGCGTGCAAATCGTAACTGTTAAAGCAGTTGAAGGCGACAATGTTGTTGTTGATGCTAACTTCCCACTTGCTGGTCAAGACCTGACTTTCGAAGTTGAAATCGTATCTGTTCGTGAAGCTTCTCAAGAAGAATTAGATCACGGCCACGTACACGGTGTAGGCGGTCACCAGCACTAAGATCTTCTGATCTTGAGTGAAAAAAGGCAAAGTCAGACTTTGCCTTTTTTATTGCCTGAAAATAGCCCGCAGAATATTAACCACCCAATTAGCCATAAAAAAAGCAGAACCATTGCCCTGCCTTTTCAATCCGATCAAGATCTCCTTTCAGAGGATGATCACTGGATTATTTGTTTTGGTTATAAATCTGCATCGCTGCTGGCAATTGTTGACGCATTTGCCCAATACGCTGGCTATTCGATGGATGCGTAGACAGGAAGGTTGCACCACTGCCGCCACCGAGTTTGTTCATTTTTTCCCACAAGGTAATGGCTGCATTTGGGTTATAACCTGCGCGCGCCATCAGCATTAAACCGCCTTGGTCAGCACGGCTTTCCAGATTACGCGAGTATGGCAAGCCAATCCCGATTTGACTACCCAATTGTGCGGCTGCAGCACCACCTTGACCCACACCTGCTGCATTTAAGCCAATACCCAAGGCCAGATCAGTCAGGGCCTGAGCACCGATTTTCTGCTTAGAATGCTCTTCTAAAGCATGCACCATTTCATGACCCATAATCGCTGCAATTTCAGCATCGGTCAGATTCAGTTTATTCACGATACCCGTATAGAATACAACCTTACCACCTGGCGCAACAAAGGCGTTAACCTGGTCAGATTTGAGCACAGCCAATTGCCACTGGAATGCCGTACCGGTTTGATTCATCTGATTGGCAACCGGCTTCAAACGGTTAAATACATTATTAATCCGTTTATAGGTCGCTGAACTGGTATCCAGTTGGCCTTTATTGCGCGCATCATTGACCATGGCATTATAGCTTTGGCTCGCAGATGCATTTAAGGTCGCAGTATCTGCCCCTGCCATATCGGCAATGGTGGTACAACCTGATAATGTGACGACTGTAGCAGCCGCCATACTCAATAAAAGTTTATTCTTCATTATAATTTACTCCGCCTTGGCTCAAGGGCAATTTACATTGTAAAAATTATAAGTGAAAGCGCGCAGCAGCTAAACGCTTAATTCATTCATCTTCTTATAAATTATGTAATTTTTAAGCCAAATACTGTATCGCCAACCAATAAATCAGACAAATAATATTGAGACCCAAATAAATCTGACTCAGTGGTTTTATTTTCTGTTCAAGTATTTCATCTTTACGTTTGAAATATAAAAAAGCATTTTGCAATAAAATAATAGGCACTAAAACACAGGCAATAATGACACTCAGACCAATCAGTGCCGCATAAATCACCTCGGGATTTTGGGTTTGCGCACGAATAATCATCATGGCAATTGTTGGCGCCCCGCCCATCGCGAATAACAATGAATAAAACATGGTCGCCGATATATTTTTTTGCATCCTGCTGCTCATTTTTCTTTCTTTATATACCGCTATGTTAAAGCACATCACGTGGTATTACCGATGCAACTTTAGTCTTGAAATACCTGCATAAATTCAGCATATAAAAAAACCCATCCGGAGATGGGTTTTTATCATTTAAGCTTTAATCAAATCAAAATTAAGCATCAAACGGGTGGCGAAGAACAATCGTTTCTTCACGGTCTGGACCCGTTGAAATGATGTCGATTGGACATTCAATCAATTGCTCAAGACGTTTTACATAGTTCAATGCAGCTTCTGGCAATTGATCCAGTGATTTCGCACCGAAAGTTGACTCAGACCAGCCTGGCATAGTTTCGTAAATCGGTTTTAAAGTTTCGAATGCAAGCGCATCAGAAGAACCGACACAACCAGAATCTGCAGCTTCATAACCCACACAGATTTTCACTTCTTCTAAACCGTCAAGAACGTCAAGTTTAGTCAGGCAAATACCAGAAAGTGAGTTTACGTCAACTGAACGACGTAGAATTTCAGCATCGAACCAGCCACAACGACGTTGACGGCCAGTAGAGGCACCAAATTCATTACCAATCGTACCGAGGTGTTTACCAATCGCATCACCTGTGTCATTTGCAGCGTCATACACCAACTCAGTTGGGAATGGGCCAGCACCTACACGCGTTGTGTACGCTTTAGTAATACCCAGTACATAGTCAAGGTGCAAAGGACCCAGACCTGAACCAGAGCTTACGCCACCAGCAGTGGTATTTGAAGAAGTTACATATGGATATGTACCGTGGTCAACGTCAAGAAGTGAACCTTGCGCACCTTCGAACATGATATTGTCACCGTTTTTACGGTAGTTATGCAATTCAGTGGTCACGTCCACAACCAGTGGCGCAACAACTTTACGCCATTCGTCGCACAGTGCCAGCACGTCTTCCAGTTTAACTGCTTCAACACCGTAGTATTCAGTCAGCTGGAAGTTATGGTAGTCCAGAAGTTCAGTCAGCTGAGCAGTAAGATGTTCACCACCACGTACTAGGTCAGCAACACGTACTGCACGACGCGCTACTTTGTCTTCGTATGCAGGACCGATACCACGACCTGTCGTACCAATCTTCGCATTACCACGTTTTTTCTCACGCGCCTGATCAAGTGCGATGTGGTTCGGAAGAATCAATGGACAGTTAGGAGAAATGCGTAAACGTTCTTTAACAGGAACGCCTTCTTTTTCAAGAATGTCCATCTCTTTGATGAGCGCTTCAGGAGAAAGAACAACACCGTTACCAATTAAGCACAATACGTTTTCACGTAAAATACCTGATGGAATGAGGTGTAAGACAGTTTTCTTACCACCAACCACAAGAGTGTGACCTGCGTTATGTCCGCCTTGATAACGAACTACCGCTGCCGCTTGATCTGTGAGCAGGTCGACGATTTTACCTTTACCTTCGTCGCCCCATTGGGTACCAAGTACCACAACATTCTTGCCCATAATAGCCTCATTACATCATGCTGTTAAAGTTGAAAGCCCCGCTCAGCGACATGAACACTGAGCCAAGCAGTTAAATCGTTTTGACTGTCCACTCACCATTCGCATTCACCAGCTGGTGCGTTGCATATGGAATCGAGTTTAAATCATCATTACCCAGTAACTGAATTACACTTAAGCCTTGTGCGCGAATGTTCTGAATCGCATTCAGAAGTTCTGCATCAGTGCCTTTAGGTGCAACCACGACCTGTACCGCATCAAACTGACCTGCGCTTAAAGCATATAAGTCACAAGAGAAACCGGTTGCCGGACGCGCGCGGCCAAAATGCTCACCAATGCCATCATAACGGCCACCTTGTGCCAGTGCAGCTGCACGGTTCGGTGCATAGACTGCATACATCAGGCCAGTATGATAATGGTATGAACGTAATTCAACCACATCAATCCCAATACTCAAGTTTGGCCAACGGGTTTGAACTTCGTCTTTGGTCGTTTGCAAGACATTAAAAGCCTGAGTGAATGCTGGATTTGCCAACACTTCAGCACTTAAATGCGCTTGTAATGCATCCAGGTCGCTGGCATAGCGTCCAAGTGCATAGAAATCTTGACCAAATTTCAGGTCTGCCGTGAATTCTTCTAATTCTGGCAAAGCCTTGCGTTGGTATAAATCAGATAATTGCTGTTCAGCGACTTTGTTCAAGCCTGCTTGAGCCACCAGACTGCGGAATAAACCGACATGACCTAAGTCCAGATGGATACCATCTGCCAGACCTGTCTCCTGAATCAGACTGATCATCAAGTCGACCATTTCTACATCGGCATCGATGCTGTCTGAACCAAATAGCTCCGCACCTAACTGTAGTGGCGCGCGCGAGGTATTAAAACCGCGAGGCTTGGTATGCAGAACGGTTCCTGCATAGCAGTAACGTGCCACACCTTCCACTGGATGTACATGCGCATCAATACGAGCCACTTGTGGTGTCATATCGGCACGCACACCAAGCAAACGACCAGAAAGCTGATCAATCACTTTAAAAGTGGCTAAGTCTAAATCTTGATTCGATTCTGAGAGAGAAGATAGAGATTCGATGTATTCAATGAATGGCGTGTACACCAGCTGATAACCTCGAGATGCAAGGAAATCCAGTGATTTACGGCGCAGACTTTCAATAACTTGCGCTTGTTCTGGTAATACATCAGCTACACCATCAGGTAATAACCATGTCTCTGAAATGGGCATGTTGTAAACCTAAATTCTTGTCAGCGCGGAACGAATCCGCATAAAAAAATCGGGAGCACACCCGATTTCTCCTAGTCTAGCACGATAGTTTTGGCTGTGCATCGCAAATTTTATAATTTTCGCTACCTGATGAAATCAACAACAATTGTGTCAACTATCAGCGTTTTAATGCACATTTAAAACAAATAGCATGACAAAATCCGGCATTAAACCAAAGGCAATGCAGTCGTGCTTTTAACCGTTTGCAATGGAATTTCAGTTTTTACACTTTGAATGCAGGGAATTTGGGTTAAATGATGAATCTGAAATTTACGATAGGCATCCAGGTCAGCCACTACAATTCTTAAAAAGAAATCACAATCGCCCGCCATTAACTGGCACTCGACCACCTCTGGCATTTCCTTGATCGCTTCGACAAATTGGTCGACTACGGCAGCCTCTTGAGACTTGAGCCAGACACGTGCAAACACACTCATCGCCAAATTGACCTTTTGCGGATTCAGCAGCGCGACATATTGCTCAATCACACCATCATCTTCCAGCTGTTTCACCCGTCTTAAACAGGGTGATGGCGACAAGCCAATTAATTGAGCCAGTTCATTATTTTGCAGTTTTCCATTCATTTGCAGCTCATGCAAAATGCGTTTATCTATTTGATCCATATTTATACTTTGGCATTTAAAACCCTTTAAATTCAATTTAGCGCAATTTAATTTTAAATAAAACGTAAATCTCTTTCATTACAACAGCAAATAGCCAGAATATCGCCATAAAATATGGTCTAGTTTTGCAGTACCCAGGTCATTTCCATGCTTTTGTTTAGACAAAGCACCGCAGCGGTGGTTGTCCCTACCGATTTCAGCGAATTTCAACGTGGCATGAAAGATTCTATCCCCATGCTTTTGGGAATTATCCCCTTTGCGCTGGTGCTGGGTGCGACGGCGGTACAGAAGAATTTCAGCTTGCTCGAAGTGCCTTTACTGACAGGCCTGAACTTTGCCGGTGGTTCTGAATTTGCCATTCTGGAGGTCTGGAGCAGTCCACCAAATTTACTCATGCTGATGTTCATTACCTTTCTGGTGAATAGCCGGCATCTGTTGATGGGCGCCAGTTTGGTTCCGTATTTAAAGCATCTTCCGAATCGTAAAGTTTTTCCGGCGCTGTTTTTTATGGTCGATGAAAGCTGGGCACTCGGTCTGGCTGATGCACAAAGGAAACAGGCGCAACTGGGTTATCGTGCTGCGTTTAGCATGCCTTATTATGCCGGCCTGTGTTTTTGCCTGTACTTGATGTGGGTCGGATTTACCACACTCGGGGCCATGCTTGGACCTGTATTAGGCGACATCAACCGTTTTGGTTTTGATATGGCCTTTCCTGCTGTATTTCTGGTGTTACTAAGAAGTATGTGGAAAGGTTTTGAGGCTGCCCGGCCATGGCTGGTCAGTTTAGTCTGTGCGGCTTTGGCTTATTTATATTTACCTGCGGGCTGGTATGTGCCGATTGGCGCCTTGTCTGGAATCACTTCGGCATTTTTCCTGATTCAAGAGGATCAAGCATGATCCAGATAAATACCTTGGTGGCCATTATCCTGATTGCTGTGACCACCTATTTAACCCGGCTCTTGGGCTATGTCTTATTAAAAAATAAAACGCTGACACAGCGCCAGCGAAAAATTCTGGAAGTAGTTCCCGGCTGCGTGCTGATTTCAGTGATTGCGCCTTATTTTGTACGCGACCATCCGGCAGACCTGATTGCCTTGGCTTTAACGCTATTTGCCGCTACACGTTTTGGATTATTACCGACCGTCGCCATCAGTATGGTTTCTGCTGCAATTTTAAGAATTTTAATAATCTAACGCTAGAAAAACCCCTTTAAATGATCTCTAAAGGGGTTTTGTTTATTTCTGTGGATCAACCACTTTGGTCAGCAAACTGACCAGTTCGGCATTTTGCAATTCAACCTGCTGAAGTTTGGCTGTGGTCTGATCCAGCACTTCCTGCTGCACATGCATTTTTTTGGCTAGATCCTGCATGATTTCCAGGGTCTTTTTTAAATTTTCTTCCAGATGCACGATTTTTTCTTCGACTGGCACGCCTTCCACGCTACGTGGTTCATCATTCTGATTAAACTGCAGCCAGATCAGAAAAATCACCGCCAAAGTCAGCAATATAATAAATCCCCAAACCACCATCATGTGCTTGCTCTTATTTCATTTTATTGTCTTTATCTTAACGAAAAATGCTGCAGATAACGTAAATAATTCAGCCTCAATTCCTGATTTTCGATCAATTACCGGCAAATTCTCTTAAAACATGGCTTGCAGAATATTTACAGGCAAGAAAAAAGCACCGTATCTCGGTGCTTTTGAGGTTTAGATAACCCGAACTTAATGAAATGATTCACATAAATCCAGCAGACGGTTGGCATAGCCCCACTCGTTATCGTACCAGGCAAAAACCTTAGCTTGATGCCCAACGACTAGAGTCTGGGTCAAATCCACAATCAATGAATATGGGGAATGATTAAAATCACTCGATACCAATGGCTCATCTGTCACGGCCATAATTTCCGCAAAATCCCGCTGGGCAGCCTTGATCAGCACTTCATTCAGCTTGTGATCGGTAATCGGCGACTGGGAGACAAACGTTAAATCAATCGCGGCCACATTAATGGTCGGCACCCGAATTGAATAACCATCAATACGATCTTCCATTTTTGGCATGACACGCTTTAAGGCACCGAGTGCGCTCGAAGTCGTAGGAATGATGTTATGGCCTGAAGCACGTGCACGACGCAAATCACGATGCGCATGATCCAGTACCGACTGATCCGCCGTTACAGCATGGATTTCAGTCATCAGGGCGCTAGTGATGCCAAAAGCATCATCGACAATTTTGACCAGTGGCACCAAAGCCTGTGTAGTACAAGAAACACTGGAAATGATCTGGTCCGATGCTTTGACTTCATGATGATTGACACCATAGACAATCGCGGCATCGACCGTATCAAAAGGTGCTGCGCCGATAATCACACGTTTCGCCCCTGCTCCAATATGCTGGGTCGCGGCTTCACGAGAACGGAACAGTCCAGTACATTCAAGCACTACATCTACCGCCAAGTTTTGCCAAGGCAACTTAGCCGGCTGCGACTCACACAAAACCTGTACTTTTAATGCAGCATCTTGATAGCTGATATGCATATAGATATGTTCAGTATCATAGCTGAGATCCACCTGCCCCGGAAAACGGCCATGGGTCGAGTCATATTTAAACAGGTGAATCAGGGTTTCAACATCGGCAATATCGTTAATGGCAACGATTTCAAAATTAAAATCTTTCGGGTTTTCAAACCATGCACGCAGTACATTCCGTCCAATACGCCCAAATCCATTGATTGCCACTCGTTGCATGACTCGACCTTTTATATGCCTATTTTAAAACTCTTCTATGTTAAAGGATTTCTGGCGCCGTACATTAAAAAACTTCAGTGAAAATACTGATTTTCGATTATTTTATTTCTGATCCATCTGTCTGTATTTGGATCATTTAAAATTCCGTTTATTTTTTAAAGAGATGGATATAGACGAATTCTACTGTGGGAAAATTCAATTTAATTATTCAGCAAAAAACCTGAGTAAATAAATCCTTCGCAATTGGTTTTAAAATGATTGGTGCATACTGCTTTTTCCGTTATAATTTGGCGTTTTAAATTTTTAAGCCCCGCATTGCAGCAGAGCTCTTATATGCTTGTCAGACTGTGGTGTTTTAGCCAAATCGGAAATTATGGAGTGACTTGGTTGTGAGTACTCGTTTTATGACATCAGCTGAAATTCGTGAAGCATTTTTGCGTTACTTTGAATCGCAAGGGCATACACGTGTCGCGTCGAGTTCTCTAGTACCTGCCAATGACCCAACTTTGCTGTTCACCAATGCTGGTATGAACCAGTTTAAAGATTGCTTCTTAGGTCTAGAAAAACGCGATTATGTACGTGCAGTGTCATCACAAAAATGCGTGCGCGCAGGTGGTAAGCACAACGACTTGGACAATGTAGGTTATACAGCACGTCACCACACTTTCTTTGAAATGTTGGGTAACTTCTCCTTTGGTGATTACTTCAAACGTGATGCGATCAAATTTGCTTGGGACTTTTTGACTAACGAAGAATGGCTTGGTCTTCCTAAAGATAAACTCTATGCAACCGTTTACCATACAGACGACGAAGCATTCGACATCTGGAACAAAGAAATCGGTCTAGACGCTTCTCGCATTATTCGTATTGGTGACAACAAAGGCGGTCAATACGCATCTGATAACTTCTGGGCAATGGGTGACACAGGTCCTTGTGGTCCATGTTCTGAAATCTTCTTTGACCATGGCGATCACATCTGGGGTGGCCTACCGGGTTCTCCTGAAGAAGATGGCGACCGTTTCATTGAAATCTGGAACAACGTTTTCATGCAGTTCAACCGTACTGCGGATGGCGTACTGCACCCTCTTCCAGCACCTTCTGTAGATACAGGTATGGGCTTGGAGCGTATTTCTGCTGTTTTACAGCACGTCAACTCAAACTACGAAATTGACTTATTCCAGCATTTACTTAAAGCTGCGGCTGAAATTATTGGTCTGGATACTACAGCGCTTGAAGCTGAAGCTGCTGAGAAAGGCACACCAGTTCAGTATCCTGCTTCATTGAAAGTCGTTGCTGACCATGCACGTTCATGTTCATTCCTGATTGCTGATGGCGTAAACCCATCGAATGAAGGTCGTGGTTATGTACTGCGTCGTATTATCCGTCGTGCAGTACGTCATGGTAACAAATTAGGCGCAACAGGTTCGTTCTTCCACAAAATGTTGAAGCCACTGATCGAAGTGATGGGCGATGCATACCCTGAACTTGCTGCTCAACAAGCACGTATCGAAGCACAACTTCTTAAAGAAGAAGAACAATTTGCCAAAACACTTGAGCAAGGTTTGAAATTGCTTGAAGGCGAATTGGCACAGTTAAAAGGTTCTGTGATTCCGGGCGAAGTGGTATTTAAACTTTACGACACTTATGGTTTCCCGACTGACTTGACTGCTGACATCGCACGTGAACGTGACTTAACCATTGATGAAGCCGGTTTCGAAACTGAAATGGCTGCACAGCGTCAACGCGCACGTGATGCAGGTAAATTCGCGATCGACTACAACAGCGTAGTTAAAGTTGAAGGCGAAACTCAGTTTGATGGTTATGACGCAACTGCAGGTGAAGGTCAAATCATCGCAATCTACAAAGATGGCGAGCAAGTTGATGAAGTGTTTGAAGGCGATGAAGCACTGATCGTACTCAACCAAACACCTTTCTACGCAGAAAGCGGCGGTCAAATCGGTGATACAGGTATCTTTAAAAACGATACTGGTATTTTCGAAGTTCAAGATACCAAAAAATCTGGTGGCGCATTTGTACACCAAGGTATCGTGACGATGGGTAACTTGAAAGTTACTCAAAATGTAGAAGCAACAGTAAAAGCAGATATTCGTGCAGCAACTGCGCGCAACCACTCTGCGACTCACCTGCTACATGCTGCGTTACGTCAAATTTTAGGTTCACATGTACAGCAAAAAGGTTCATTGGTTGCATCTGATGTGTTACGTTTTGACTTTGCCAATGACCAACCTGTAAGCTTTGAACAGCTGCAAGAAATTGAACGCTTGGTCAATGCTGAAGTGATTGCCAATACTGCGGTGTCTACTGAACTTCTGGATATCGAGTCTGCGAAGGCTAAAGGCGCGATGATGCTGTTTGGTGAGAAATATGGTGACGAAGTACGTGTACTGTCTATGGGTTCAGTGATTGAAGAGAAAAACTTCTCAATCGAACTTTGCGGTGGTATTCACGTAAAACGTACCGGTGATATCGGTCTGTTCAAAATCACCTCTGAAGGTGGTGTGGCAGCCGGTGTACGTCGTATTGAAGCAGTAACAGGCACTAAAGCAGTTGAAGTTGCGCAAAAAGCCGATCGCGATATCAATACGATTAACGGTTTGCTCAAAGCACAAAAAGACCAGACTTTAGAAAAAGTTGAAGCGTTGGTTGATACTGCATCGAGCTTGCAGAAACAGATCGAACAACTCAATCAAAAACTTGCTAGCCTGCAAGCCGGTGAACTTCTAAGCCAAGTTCAAAGCATTGCAGGTCGTGCAACCTTGATTACAACTGTTGAAAACATGGATGCGAAAGCACTTCGCAACCTGCACGACGGTGTGAAATCAAAATTAGAAAATGCAGTGATTGTTCTTGCAGGTGTAGAGGGTGACAAGGTGAGCTTGATCGCATCTGTGGCAAAAGACTTTACTGCTTCTATTAAAGCAGGTGACATCATCAAACATTTAGCGACTGAGCTAGGTGGTAAAGGTGGTGGTAAACCTGACTTGGCACAAGGTGGCGCGCCACTTAACGAGAAGTTTGCTCCAGTGATGGCAGATTTAACTGCCTGGCTTGCAGCAAAATAAAACTTCAATTTTGTGTAACTGACCCTGATAGGTACATCAGGGTCATGGCTTATATGGAACAACTATGGCATTAATCGTTCAAAAATATGGCGGTACCTCTATGGGTACTCCCGAGCGCATTTTAAATGTTGCTCGTCGTGTAAAGCGCTGGCATGACCACGGCCACAAGGTAGTGGTAGTGGTATCAGCAATGAGTGGCGAAACCAATCGTCTGCTTGCTTTAGCGAAGGCCATTACCGAAACCCCTGACCCACGTGAACTAGACCAAATGGTATCTACGGGTGAACAGGTTACGATTTCTATGTTAGCAATGGCGCTGAACTCAATTGGAGTTGAAGCAAAATCACTAACAGGTCGCCAGGTTGGCATGAAAACCGACAGCTCATTCAATAAGGCACGTATCGAATCCATTGATACTGAAGTCCTAAACTCAAATCTGGATGCAGGCCGCGTACTTGTCGTTGCCGGTTTCCAGGGTTTTGATGAACATGGCAATACCACCACTTTAGGGCGTGGCGGTTCTGATACTTCAGGTGTTGCAATTGCTGCCGCCCTTAAAGCAGATGAATGCCAGATTTATACCGACGTTGACGGTGTCTATACGACCGATCCACGTGTTGCACCAAAAGCAAAAAAAGTTGATCGTATTTCATTTGAAGAAATGCTTGAGATGGCGTCACTCGGTTCGAAAGTCCTGCAAATTCGTTCAGTTGAATTCGCTGGTAAATACCAGGTGCCTTTACGCGTATTATCAAGCTTCGACAATGACAACGATGGCGCATTCGACGAAGAGTTTAAGCAAAACGTTGGTACACTTATTACGACTGAATTGGAAGACAACATGGAACAGCCAATTATCTCCGGTATCGCATTTAACCGTGACGAAGCAAAATTAACTATATTAGGTGTGCCTGACGAACCGGGTATTGCTTCTAAAATTTTGTGCCCGATTGGTGATGCCAATGTTGAAGTGGATATGATTATCCAGAACGTTGAAGAAGATGGTACAACTGATTTCACTTTTACTGTGAACCGTGGCGAATTAAATAAAGCCAAAGCCATTCTTGAAGCGACTGCTCAAGAAATTGGCGCACGTGAAGTTGCGACCCGTTCAGATATCGTAAAAGTATCGATCGTAGGTGTAGGCATGCGTTCTCATGCCGGTGTAGCGAGCAAAATGTTTACAGCATTGGCAGATGAAGGTATTAACATCCTGATGATCTCGACGTCTGAAATCAAGATTTCTGTGATCATTGAAGAAAATTATCTTGAACTTGCGGTTCGTTCATTGCATACCGCATTCGGTTTAGACCGTGAACAAGGCGAATCTAGCGTACGTGCTTAATCGTTAAGACAGAATATTGTCATTGTTTGACAGTATTTTATAAAAGTCTACAAAAATGCAGAGCCACTATAGTTTTTTTTATAGTGGCTCTGTTATATTAAGCCTGAGGATTTTTAACCAGCTGAGATAGATTAAAATCTTTCACCCAGATGACAGAATTTCTATCCAGATCTTATTTTGTAATTTTTGGTTGTGCTTTTTGTTTTACATTCAATAGATTGCAGGTTTTGCATTTTGCAAGGAGAAAAACATGCTGATTCTGACTCGACGCGTCGGGGAAACTTTAATGATTGGTGATCAAGTCAGTGTGACTGTGCTTGGTGTAAAAGGTAACCAGGTTCGTATCGGGGTAAATGCTCCGAAAGAAGTCTCTGTGCACCGTGAAGAGATTTACCAGCGTATCCAGCATGAACGTGCAATGCATGAACATCTTCAACATATCGATCAAGATTACCAACCTTCTTATGAAGACGATAGCCAGACACAAAATAACTTTAACCGTTAATGTTTGTGCGAAGAATAAAGCGGCTTTTGAGCCGCTTTAAATTTGTCTAAATTTTATACAAAAATATTAAATACTTAGATAATTTAAAATAAAACTTAAAGTTCTGCACCCTGCTGTAATGCTGCAATCACCTTTTTTACCGGCCCAAAACTGCGACGATGCTCATCAATCACGCCATGTAAGGCAATCGCTTCAAAATGTGCCTTGGTCGGATAACCCTTGTGCTTGGCAAAGCCAAATTGCGGATGCTTCTGGTCCATCTCGATCATCTGATGATCACGGGTTACTTTCGCCAGAATACTGGCTGCTGAAATTTCAGCATGCAGTGCATCACCACCCACCACGGCATCACAGCTCATAGCAAGGCCCTGTGGAATCTTGTTGCCATCGACCAATACATGCTCAGGCTGAACTGGCAAAGCTTCTACAGCACGGCGCATGGCCAGCAAAGAAGCTTGCAAAATATTATGTTCATCAATCTCTGCCGCAGAAGCCTCAGCAATGGCCCATGCCAGCGCTTTTTCCTGAATCTCGATAAAAAGTTTTTCACGCTTCTTTTCAGTGAGTTTTTTAGAATCATTTAAACCCTCAATCGGGTTGTTCGGATCCAAAATAACTGCCGCAGCGACCACCGAACCCACTAATGGCCCACGCCCTGCTTCATCTACACCAGCAATCTTCATGTCTATTTTTCCATAAAAAATAGGCTGAACCAGTCAGCCTATTTCAATTTAATCTTGGCTTAGTTTACAGCTTCAGCTACACAAGCGTTAATGGTTTTTGCAACCACATTGCCGACAATCGCCGCACGTGCTGCCGGGTCAATCGCTGCAGTCGCCAAATCTACCGCTGTTACGCTTTGGGGTGCTTTTTCGCTGACACAGCCACAAATTTCAGTCTGGATATTCTGCTTTTGGGTCGTAGTCATTAGACGTGTAGCTGTTTGCCATGCTGGAATATTATTCAGCTCAGTCGTACATTTTGCATTGATCGCGATTTTAAGCGCAGCCCCACCCAGCTGTTGAGTCGTGGTTTGCGTTTCAGGGCTGCCTGTTGTTGCACAAGCCGATAAAACCAAAGTAAGCGGAGCAAGTGCAGCCAATAATTTTTTCACAGATCTGTTCCTTGTTTATTCATATATGAAGCGTGACGCTATTGTGCCGAAATTCACCTGAATAAGAAATCTATAAATCATCCTGAATGTTTAATCTGCACCCAGCCATTTCAATGGATGTTGCATGAAAGCCACCATAGCGTTGCAGATTTGGAATTGCTGGGCTGATTCGCCCTTTGCTAAGGTGCATCCATCTTTGAGGGCAATCGAAAATCACATGGAAAAAGTACAATATTACACGCGCACGGCACAATGGTTGCACTGGATCATGGCAGTTATCTTTATTGCGGCCTGGCTGATTGGTTTTTATAGTGGGAATTTTTTAAGTTATGAGGTCGATGGCAGCTTTAAAGGCGATGTCATTACCCTGCATAAAAATATCGCCACCACCATTATTTTCCTGTTGGTTGTGCGAATTTTCTGGCGTTATACCCATCCTGCCCCTGAACTACCGGACACTATGTCACCCCGGATGAAAACTTTGGCACATGCAGGTCATCTGGCTTTGTATTTTATGCTGATTGCTCTACCTGTCACCGGCTGTTTATATAGCTGGAGTCTGGGCTATCCAGCACCAGTGCTATATTTATTTAACCTGCCGGCACTGATTGCAGAAAATCCGGCTGTAACCGCGATCGTAAAACCCCTGCATATCTGGCTTTCCTGGGCAGTTGGCTTACTTTTAGTTGGACATATTTTCGCAGCACTGAAACATCATTTTATCGATAAAGATCATGTACTCAACAGCATGACCCGACAATCCAAATCTTCTAAAAAATAATCTGCAAAACCACACTCAATCAGCTTTCATTGCAAAGCTGATTTTATTTTAAGAACTCGGTCATGCAGCCTTTCAGACTGTTTGCAATAGCCTGTTGCGTGAGTTTTGACTTTACTTCTTCATCCAGAGTCGCTTTCAGTAAAGTACTGGCTGGAATATCCTTGAGTGCATGCTCACCTACACATGAACAGACATTCTGTTCAAGTTCAGCTTTATTTTTGTCCTGCATAAAATAGGTCGAGGCAGTCCAGAATTTAGACGCTTTCAATTCTTTTGCACATTGGTATTCAATCACGGGCTTTAAAGTACGCTGTGTCAAAGTCATATCCGCATTTGAGCAAGCAGATATCAACACGGTACTGATGAGCAGAATTACATGTTTCAATTTCATATCCATCTATAAAAACAAAGGCAGAGCGAACCCTGCCTATTATTTAAAAACTTAAACCAGGGCACGGATCTGGTTGATCCATTGCTCTTTATCAGCATCGGTAATAAAAGAAGCTTCAAACGAGTTGATGGCCAACTGCTTCAATTCGTCGTTGCTTAAATCCAGTGCTTCGGCAATGGCAATAAAATTGTCATTCATATAACCACCAAAATAAGATGGATCATCTGAATTGACCGTGACATGCACGCCTTGCTGTAAGAGGCGACGGATATTATGCTGCTGCATATCATCCACGACGCAGAGTTTCAGGTTTGACAATGGGCAAACCGTCAGTGGCATCTTTTCTGCGATCAGGCGCTGCATTAACGCCGGATCTTCTTCCGAACGTACACCATGATCAATACGATTCACTTTCAGCAAATCTAAAGCTTCCCAGACATAGGCTGCCGGGCCTTCCTCACCTGCATGTGCTACAACCAAGAAACCTGCTTCACGCGCTTTAGCAAAGACACGTTCAAACTTTGAAGGTGGATGCCCGACTTCACTTGAGTCCAAACCGACTGCAATAATCTGGTCTTTATAAGGTAAGGCCTGTTCCAATGTTGCAAATGCAGCATCTTCACTTAAATGACGCAAGAAGCACATAATCAGATGTGAACTGATACCCAGTTTAGTTTTGGCATCATCACAGGCTTTTTGCAAGCCGTTGATCACGGTTGCAAAAGCAACGCCACGATCGGTATGGGTCTGTGGATCAAAGAACATTTCAGTATGCACGACCCGGTCTTCAGCACATTTCTCAAAATACGCCCAGGCCAGATCATAAAAATCCTGTTCATGAATCAATACAGTAGCACCAGCATAATAAATATCCAGGAAGGACTGAAGATTATGAAAGTTATAGGCCTGTTTAACTTCTTCAACAGATTTATACGGGATGGCAATTTTATTACGCTGAGCGATCGCAAACATTAGCTCAGGCTCAAAAGTGCCCTCAATATGAACATGAAGCTCGGCTTTTGGCAAAGCTCGAATCAACTCAAGACGGTTCATCGCTTCTCCTTATGAAACCTAAAATAATAAAAAAAGGGTGCAAACTGAGTTTACACCCTTTCCAAATCTAGAAAAATTAGCCGCCAAATAGTGCGAATTTAAGCGTCCATAGTACTGCAATAATCCAGACCATATACGGTACAGTTGATGCTTTACCGGTTAACAATTTGATCAGTGCATAGCTGATGAAGCCCATCGCAATACCATCCGCAATCGAATAGGTAAATGGCATAAATACAATGGTTAAAAATGCAGGAACTGCTTCTGTAATATCTTCCCAGTCAATATGCACGATACCTTGAATCATTAAGACACCGACAAATAACAGCGCTGGCGCGGTTGCAAAGCTTGGTACAGACTGTGCCAATGGAGCCAGGAACAAACAGGCAACAAACAGGATACCGACTACAACAGCAGTTAGACCTGTACGACCACCGGCTGCTACGCCTGCAGAAGATTCAATGTATGGTGTAGTCGATGAGGTACCTAAAGCTGCACCTGCAACAATTGCAGAAGAGTCAGCAAAAAGTGCTTTTTTCAAACGCGGCAGTTTGCCATCTTTCAACAAGCCTGCACGGTGTGAAACACCTACGAGCGTACCGGTTGAGTCAAACAGATCAACCAGAAAGAAGACAAAAATCACGCCAATTAAACTGGCAGTGAACAGACCTTCAAAGCTCATTTGCATAAATGTGGGTGCAATCGATGGCACTGCGCCAACCACACCTTTAAATTCACTCAGACCCAATGCTGCTGAAATACCGGTTAACACCAAAATACTGATGATGATCGCACCACGCACTTTAAAGTGATGCATCACAACAACCAAAAGGAAACCAAATAATGCAAGCAAAACCGATGGTTGTTTTAAATCACCCAAACCTACCAACGTAGCGGGATTATCCACAATCAGGCCGGCATTTTTCAAAGCAATCAGCGCCAAGAATAAGCCAATACCACCACCGATGGCCAGTTTCAGCGACATTGGAATCGCATTTACAATGGCTTCACGGATTTTGAACATGCTGATCGCAATAAACACAAGACCGGAGATAAACACAGCCCCGAGTGCTGTTTGCCAAGGCACACCCATTCCCAAACAGACGGAATAGGTAAAGAAGGCATTTAAGCCCATGCCTGGTGCAAGTGCAATTGGATAATTTGCAATCAAGCCCATGACTAAACAGCCAATCGCGGCTGCAAGACAGGTTGCTACAAAGACAGCCCCATGATCCATCCCCGTTTCGGACAAAATCATCGGATTGACAATAATGATGTAACACATCGTTAAGAATGTTGTCACACCAGCAAGAACTTCTGTACGGAAACTGGTTTTGTTTTCACTCAGTTTAAACAGACGTTCAAGCATACTTTCTGAAGATGGATTAGGAGTCGTCATGACCTAGCCCCTATTGAGTAAACTTTATGCTTTAAGCAAGCCGTCAAATAAATGAAATTTTATAAAAAAATTCATCAATTTTAAGGATGTGTTAGCAACGAATATGCCAGCATAGCCATTTGACGGGTTAAAATGTTGGAACAGCTTACAGCCCCAGGGCTATGCTATAAAAACCCAAAAAAAATCTAAACAAAAAAGCTGCATAACCTTTATGCAGCTTTATTTTCTCGATTTAAATCAAATGCTTAACAAGATGAATTCTGCTTCATCCTGATCGTTGGCAAATTATAACACATTGATTTCTTATTGCTTATTTGATTTTACACTTTATTAGAAATTAATATATTCCAGGTGAATATTTAAAAAAATTTATTATATTTATTATGGTTTTAATTTTATTAATCCAGCCCAATTGGCGGGAGGAAGATATATAACCTGCTTAATGTCGATGCCGATTGGATTCCAGCAATTTGCTTGAATCACGTCCATCGTTCAAGACATGACGGATCTTTTCATATTTTCTGATTTCTGACTGTTTATGGACACAAAATCCTAATAAACTGATCATTAAGGCAAAAACAGGGATAGCATATATTTTCATTTTTATTATGCCGCTTTGTAACACTATGCAATTATGCTAACAAAAAACCTAACAAACTTGTGACATAGTTTACATTTAACCCGATAGAAGGCATTTATTTATCCTCTAAATATTAATTTTATGTCGTTTTATTTATTAATACTTAATTAATTTATAATTCTTTTTTTCAAAATATCGATACTATTAAAAATTCTTTCAAATAAACAATAAATAATTGAATTTAATATATTTTTTAAACAACCTAAAAGAAGTTTATTCAAAATTAAAATATGTAGATAAATGAAATCTAACCTATTCAATAGAACTTATTTCGGTTTATTTTATCGGCCTTTTCCAAGAATGCTCAACTTTAATTTTTAAAATAAAATGATCTAAATAAGGGAGATTTTGCGAGGGATTTCAAAGTGTTTAACGATATTTTTTATTTTTAACTATCTTGAAGTTTTCATTATGCAGTTCATCCATACTTCACTCATCATAGAGGCAAATCGTTGAACACTAGTTAAGAACCTGACCATAATAAATACATCCCAGTATCCAACATATATATCCTCATGCTGGATACTGGGAATCATCTCATTTATGCACTCAGTTGTTCATCACGCTTAAACACCAGTTCTCCCTTGAGTGAACTGTCTGCATCAAAATAATAGCCATCGCTATTAAAAGCTTTCAGTTCTTCGACATGATCAATTTTATTTTCAATCATAAAACGTGCCATGAGGCCGCGTGCTTTTTTGGCATAGAAACTAATCACTTTATATTTGCCATTTTTCTGATCCAGAAATACCGGCTTGATAATGTCTGCCTGAATTTTGCGCTCGTTGACTGATTTGTAATATTCATCAGAAGCAATATTCACCAGAATTTCAGAATTTGCTGCGGTTAAATCCTGATTAATCAGATCAGTAATGTGATGAGCCCAGAACTCATATAGATTATGCCCACGGGAATTGGCTAACTTGGTTCCCATTTCCAGACGGTACGGCATCATTAGATCCAAAGGACGTAAGAGTCCATATAATCCAGACAACATGCGTAAACGGTCTTGTGCATAGTGCAGATCTTCATGTTTTAAACTATAGGCATCCAGACCTGTATAGACATCGCCTTTAAATGCAAAAATCGCCTGACGGGCATTGGCTAAATTAAAATCCGGTTGCCAGTCATTAAAACGTGCGGTATTTAAAGTGGCAATTTTTTCACTAACACTCATTAAGCTGGAAATTTCTGTTGCAGAAAGTGTGCGACAAACGTTGATCAAGTCCTGTGAATGTTCTAATAATCTCGCTTGAGTAAATTGGTCAGTCGGTAATGGAGTATCGTAATCGAGAGTTTTGGCTGGAGAAATTAAAGCGAGCATGGCAACCTGGTCAAAAAATGATTAATCAAACTATATCAGTCTGCTTATTTTAATTCCAATTCATGTTTTTATTCACCATAATCGTTAAAATGCACGATTCTCCTGTTAATCATCGGTTTTTATATGCCCGAGCAAATTTTTCTTCAAGGGCCTGCGGGTCAGATTGAAGTTTTTGTGGATTATCCTCAGGGTGAAGTGAAAGGATTCGCGGTAGTTTGTCACCCTCATCCATTGCAAGGCGGTACACCACAACATAAGGTTCCGGTTTTACTGGCACAAATGTATCTGGAACGTGGCTGTATTGTGTATCGTCCAAGTTTCCGTGGTTCTGGTCAAAGTGAAGGTATACACGACGAGGGCTTCGGTGAAACAAATGATGTATTAGAAGTCATTCGGTTCGCTCGCAACCAGCATATTGCCCTGCCTTTTTATGCAGGCGGTTTTAGTTTTGGTGCGCATGTCATGGCAAAAAGCTATGCAGCCTTACCAGTAGAATTGCAACCACAGCAAACCATTTTATGTGGTCTGCCGACTGCAACAGTGGCTGGTATTCGTCATTATGTGACACCCGCCATTAAAGGTGACATTCTGTTCATTCATGGTGAAGCCGATGAAGTAACTTTGCTCTCAGATATGATTGAATGGGCAAAGCCACAACGCCATTTAGTGACCGTATTACCTGGTGCCAACCACTTCTTTACCGGCTATTTAAAGCAATTGCGGATCGCAATGACCCGGTACTTAGCGCTTGGCTAAATAAAAAACCCATCAAATGATGGGTTTTTTATTAAAAGACAAAATCTTCTGCAAAAATTTCATACATCAAAGCCCGATATTTAGGCTTATCGATGTAGCGGATAATTTTTCCGCCCAAGCGTTCTGCAATTTTACGGCTAGCCCAGTTTTCTTCTGCTACCGGGTAGCTTAAAACTTGAATCCCTAATGTATTGAAAGCATAAGCCACAACACAATGCACTACCTCATGTCCATAATGATGACCATGTGCAGTTTCACGAATCCAAATACCGACTTCAGGTATTTCATCATGAAGTCGATGCAAACCACATAGCCCAATAAATTCTTGTGTTTCAATATGACGGATCACAAATACATATTCTTTATAATCAGTCATATTTTCCAGCCAATTTTGCCAGACTGTTGCAAATCCCTGTTCAGATTGTGGTGGGTCCCACGCCATAAAACGTGTCAAACTCGGCGTAATTGAAGCATAAGTTTCTTTGGCATCGGCTGATTTAAAACAATTCAGGATCAAGCGTTTACTTTGCAGTGTAGGCAAAGCTGATTGAGTCTGTTGAATTAGCTCTTCCATTCAAACTCGCTAAAGCGTTCCTGCTCTTTTAGAGAGGTTTCCACTGCCTGTGCAAGCTGATTAAGCAAACTTCTTTCGGTGATACGATCCAGCCAGTCCTGTTCTTCTTCAGGATATGAGGCAATCTCACAGACCAGATGCCCTTGTTCATCTCTGGTTTCGCAACTCACTGATAAAGGCAGCGCATGTTCTTCTACGCTGACGGCAACCTGAGCACCACTTTGGCTTAAGGTCTGAAAACCGTATTTACCTAATTTTTCGGCAAGTAAATGTGCTACATATTCCTGGGTTTCTTGACCATCCCGTGGTGTTTGGCTCTGGGTATTGGCCATGAATTTTAATTTTCGCATCGCTACTTCCAAATGGCTTTTTTCTTATATGGGTTTAGCATAAGCAATATAAACAAAACAGCCAAGCAAAAGCTTGGCTGTTTCACATAATTTTAAAAATTATTCTGATACTTGAATTGGCAGTCCTGCGATTGAGGTCAATTCTGTGAAGGTCGGGAAACTGGTTGCGACCGTT
Source organism: Acinetobacter endophylla (assembly GCF_053543775.1). Classification (NCBI taxonomy): domain Bacteria; kingdom Pseudomonadati; phylum Pseudomonadota; class Gammaproteobacteria; order Moraxellales; family Moraxellaceae; genus Acinetobacter; species Acinetobacter endophylla. The sequence goes on from NZ_JBLVOM010000238.1 coordinate 47,393, forward strand.
TCGGTTCCGACAATCTTGATCTGCTCCGAATTACGCAAACCGGCAATCGAAAAACTCATCGCGATACGGTGATCATGATGTGATTCAATTTCACCACCCGTAAAGATTGGCAACCAGTCACCGGACTTACCCTTACCTTCAATGATGATGCCATCTTCAGTTGGGGTACAGTCGATGCCCATGGTTTGAAGACCATCTGCCATGACCTGAATACGATCCGATTCTTTCACGCGAAGCTCGGCAGCGCCGGTCAGAATCGTCTGACCTTCAGCACATGCAGCGGCAATGAATAGCGCCGGGAATTCATCAATTGCTAATGGCACCTGATCTTCCGGCATATGAATCCCTTTTAATGTACGTGTACCACGAATACGGATATCAGCAATCGGTTCACCGCCTACAATACGCTCGTTTTCAACTGTAATGTCCGCACCCATTTGCTTGAGGATTTCAATCACACCAGTACGGGTCGGGTTAATGCCTACCGCTTCAAGGGTGACGTCCGAATTTTCAGTAATGGCCGCACCCACCATAAAGAAGGCTGCTGAAGAAATATCTGAAGGCACTTGAATGTTGGTACCCACTAACTTGCCGCCACCTTGCAGGGAAATTCGGTTGCCTTCTGTTTTCACTTCATAACCAAATGCACGCAGCATACGTTCAGTATGGTCGCGTGTTGGTTCTGGTTCAGTCACCGAAGTTTCACCTTCCGCCCATAGACCTGCAAGTAGAATCCCTGATTTCACCTGAGCAGAGGCCATTGGCAAATCGTACTGAATCCCTTTAAGGTTTTGATTGCCGGTGATGGATACAGGTGGTGTACCGCGTTCACCTGTGGTCTGAATTTGCGCACCCATTTCACGTAAAGGCTTGGCAATACGCTCCATTGGACGCTTGGATAAAGATGCGTCACCAGTCATGACTGAATCAAATTTTTGTGCAGCCAGCATACCCGACAACAAACGCATTGAAGTGCCCGAGTTGCCCATATAAATGGCAGACTGTGGCGCTTTAAGGCCATGCATGCCAACACCATGAATGGTCACTTCACCATTTTTAGGGCCTTCAATGCTCACACCCATATCACGGAAAGCTTGCAGTGTCGCTAGAGCATCCTCACCTTCCAAAAAGCCGGTCACATGTGTGGTACCTTCTGCAATCGCACCAAACATGATCGAGCGATGTGACACAGATTTGTCACCTGGCACGGTAAATTTACCCTGAAATTTCTTGGCACCCGGCTGAATGGTAAATTGTTGTGTCACTTTATTTTTCTCCATGAAAGGTTTCTTGGCGAGCATATGGTTGAAATGCTGGCGAGCTGCCTGCGCATGACCCAATAAGCCCATCAATGCGTGGGAATCTTCATCTTCAATCAATTTGCGGATAATCGCGAGCTGCTGTTCAAAGCCATCAACAGCATTCAGAACTGCTTTTTTGTTGGCAAAAAAGATGTCATGCCACATTTGTGGATCGCTGGCGGCAATTCGCGAGAAATCCCGGAAGCCACCGGCAGCATAACGAAATATATCTAAATTGTCTTCACGCTTGGCCAGTTGCTCAACCAGGTTAAAGGCCATGAGATGCGGAAGATGACTGGTATGCGCTAGCACTTCATCGTGCTTGTCGACATCCATACAAATCACTTCGGCTTTCGCCGCTTGCCACAGCTGAATCAGTTTATCGACGGCCCAGCCTGCACTACTTGGCAGTGGCGTCAAAATCACCTTATGATTGGCAAATAAATCGACTTTTCCTGCATGTACACCAGTATGTTCTGCACCTGCAATCGGATGGCCCGGTACAAAACCTTCAGGTAGTGCATCGCCAAAGACTGCTTTCGCTGCATCGACTACATTGCCTTTAGTACTACCGACATCAGTGATAATGGTATTGGCAGATAAATAAGGCTTGATGGCTTCCAGCACCTTTTGCGTGGCACGCACCGGTAATGCAAGCACTACCAGATCAGCACCTTTGACCGCTTCCACAGGATCTGCATAGCCTTCGGAAATCAGGCCAAGAGATTTAGCATCTTCCAAAGTCTTTTGTGAACGTGTCGATGCAACAATGTCATTGGCCAAATGCTCGGCTCGAATGACACGCGCCAGACTTGAACCAATCAGTCCAAGCCCGATAAATGCAACTTTTTCAAACAGTGGCTGCGACATGGTTTAAGCTTTTGCCTCTAAACCGAGTACTTTAGCCAATGCGCTCAAGAATTTCGCATTTTCTGCTTCAGTACCAATCGATACGCGAATGTGATTTGAAATACCAACCGGACGCACAATCACCCCTTGTTTGAGCAAACCATTGAAGGTTGCTGATGGGTCTGCCTGTACATCTACCAGAATAAAGTTGGCACGTGAAGGCACATAGTTAAGACCCAAAGCCTTAAAGCCAGCTTCAAGTTGCGCCATACCGGCTTTATTCACTTCACGAGAACGCGCGATAAAGTCTTCATCTTTCAGTGCAGCCACCGCAGCCACCATCGCAAGATGGTTGACATTAAATGGTTGACGAATACGGTTCAGGTAATCTGTCACTTCAACTGAAGCCAGAGCAAAACCAACACGTAGTGCAGCCAAACCATAACACTTCGACAAAGTACGGCTAACGATCAGGTTTGGATATTGCGCAAGGAATTTCAAGCTGTTGAAGTTTTCCGGGAAATATTCCACATAGGCTTCATCCAGAACCACGATGACATTAGCAGGAACTTTTTGCATGAAAGCTTCAAATTCAGCTTCTTCGAACCAGGTTCCCGTCGGATTATTCGGGTTTGCAATGAAGACGAGTTTGGTGTTGTCCTGAATGGCAGCCGCCATTGCTTCCAAGTCATGCGAGAAGCCTTTAGCTGGTACTTCAATCGCTTGCGCATTAATGGCTTGAGTTACCAATGCATAAACCGCAAAAGCATGCTGGCTATACACCACCGAATCATTTTCTGAAACGAATGCACGGGCAAACATTTCCAGTAAGTCATTTGAACCATTCCCCAAGGTAATCTGATCATGATTAAAACCAAACTGGGTTTTGATCTGATCTTTCAGGATAAAACCACCACCATCTGGATAACGGCCAATTTCAGCAATTTCCGCAGCGACCGCTTCTTTGACTTTATCTGAACAACCCAGCGGGTTTTCATTTGAAGCCAGTTTGACGATATCAGTAAGACCCAACTCGCGCTCAAGTTCACTGATCGGCTTACCCGGTTGATATGGCTTTAATTTTGAGATGCCTGAATTAGCTGGAACAAACGACATTTTAGACTTCCAATTTTAAATATAAAACAGTGGTCAGCACCCTCGCCCTGACCACGGATAGCTGACTTAAAGTACAGCTGCAGGATATGAACCGAGTACGCGAACTTCTTTGACCAAAGGACGAATTTCTTCAATGGCTGCTTTCACGTGTTCCTGCTCAATATGGCCTTCAAGATCAATGAAGAACACATAAGCCCATTTTTCAGGAAGTGCAGGACGGGTTTCAATACTGGTCAGACTGATATTGTGCTTGGCAAACGGCGCCAGAATTTCCAGCAAAGCTCCGGCACGATCATGCGCTGAGATTAGTAATGAAGTCTTGTCATTACCACTTTGAGGCACTTTTTCACGACCAATCACCAGGAAGCGTGTGGTATTTTCCGGATTGTCCTCGATATTGCTATGCATGATTTCGAGATCATAGATACTCGCAGCAATTTCAGAGGCAATCGCAGCAGAATGCCATTCATTACGAATACGGCGCGCTGCTTCCGCATTGGAACTTAAAGCGACACGTTCCACACCTGGATAATGAGCATCCAGCCACTTACGACACTGTGCCAAAGTCTGCTGATGCGCATAAATCTGTTTGATGCTGTCTTTACGGGTATTTTCAGAAATCAGGAACTGATGGTGAATCGGTAATTCAACTTCGCCAATCACATTCAGGTTCGAGGTTTTGAAACAGTCTAAAGTATGGTTAACCACGCCTTCAGAGGAATTTTCTACCGGCACCAGACCATAATGGGCACTACCCGCTTCCACGTCACGGAAAACTTCATCAATGGTCGGTAAAGGACGAACCACAGCATCATGGCCAAAGTGCTTGAGTACCGCAGAATGAGTATAGGTCCCGACTGGTCCCAAGAAAGCAATGCTTTGCGGAGCTTCAAGTGCAAGACAGGCCGACATGATTTCACGGAACAGACGTGCCATGGTGGTATCAGACAATGGCCCTTCATTACGTTCCATGACATTACGCAAAACCTGAGCTTCACGTTCTGGACGGTAAAACAGCGGATTCTCTTCTGAGGCAAACTTTGCTTTTGCCACAGCTTCAGCCAAACGTGCCCGACGGTTAATCAATTGCTGAATTTGCTGATCAACAGAATCGATATCTTCACGAATTTTTGCCAAATCAAGAGAAGTCGTGGTGTTTTGATCGTCGTTGATCATTGTTCTGTCGCCCTTCATAAACCTTATCTGTTCAGTATAACAATAGTGAGCTTTCAAATGTTACGCAATATGACATTGGTAGATTAAGTCTTAAAAACATACAGTTGATTTTAACCGTTTATCGCTTTTGGTCATATCTGGTAACATTTACTTCAGCTTTTCTGCTTGATTTACATTATTAAATTGTAAACTTTGCCTCTCCATATTAACTGATTTTAAGGAAGATAAAATATCACTATTTCTTAATCTATATAGCGGTTTTAAGCATAAGAAAATTAAAATAATTACTTTTCACACGTCATTTTTGAACCATTCATATCTAAGATAGATTTCACAATAAAATGCACACTCTGCAACCCCATTTTTATCGACTTCTCTTTGATTTCACTTATTTTTTTACATTAAATCACTACTCAATTACAAAGCAGAGACGATTTTTTAACCAATCATAGATAGTCTAACTTAAAACAAGCGTTTGGGTGTCAGTCATGCCAAAAAGAATAGCTGTACTTTTGACGAATAATTTTGAAGATCAGGAATATCTTGAACCCGTTGCGGCCTTGCTGGAAGCAAAGCATAGCATCTGTAATATTGAGTTTAATGCAGGAAAAGTGGTCTATGGTCTGCATGGCTGTTCTGCAGTGACGATTGACCGGGGCATCGAACAAATCAGTATTGATGATTTTGATGCCTTGCTGATTCCTGGCGGTGAATCTGCAGTTTCTTTATCTACCGATATGCGGGTGCTGCAATTTATCCAGGCTTTTAATCAAGCCAAGAAAACCATCTTTAGTTTATGTGATGCATCATTATTACTGTGTGAAGCAGATGTGCTGAAAAATCGAATTATTGCCAGTATTCGCGCGCATGCCAGTCGCGTACAACGTGCCGGTGGAACGTATTATGATGCAGAACTGGTGAATGACAATAATCAGTTGATTTCATCGCGCCTACCCAATGATTTACCCATTTTTATTCATGAATGTTTGGATGTTTTAAAATCATAAAGTCTTAAAAAATATTTCCCATCTTGGCCATGTTCTCCCCTATAAAAAAGAGTCCTTCGGGACTCTTTTTTATGGTTGAGCTATTAACGCCCTAACAGACCGCGGGCCACAATCTCCTTCATGATTTCATTGGTACCCCCATAAATCCGCTGGATCCGCGCATCAACGAAGAAACGTGAAATTGGATATTCAGTCATATAGCCATAACCCCCAAATAATTGCAGGAGATTGTCCGCGATTTTCATCTGCATATCGGTAGAAAAGCTCTTCAATGCCGCTGCAGTTTCTACATCCAGTTTCCCTTGCATATAAAGCTCAAGATTCTGGTTATAAAATGCTGCGGTCGCCAATTCATCAATTTTCGCTTGCGCAAGCACAAAACGGGTATTCTGGAATTGACCGATCGCCTGACCAAAAGCCTGACGCTCTTTCACATACTGTGTGGTCACATCAATAGATCCACGAATGGCGCCTAGAGCGGTGGCAGCAATGGCGGTACGCTCACGCGGCAATTCCTGCATCAGGTAAGCAAATCCCTGTCCCGGCTGACCCAGTAATTGCTCCTTTGGCACTTTGACATTGTCGAAGAACAGTTCAGACGTATCCTGAGCATGCAGACCAATCTTGTCCAAATTGGTGCCTTTTTTAAAGCCTTCCAGATGGGTATCGACCAGCAACAATGAAACGCCTTTGGCACGGGCTTGCGGATCGGTTTTGACGGCAAGCACCACTAAGTCAGCATGCTGACCATTGGAAATGAAGGTTTTTGAGCCATTTAACAGATAATGTTCATCCTGCAAGATGGCACTAGTACGCATGGCTTGCAAATCTGAACCTGCACCTGGCTCGGTCATGCCAATCGCACCGACCACTTCACCGGTGACCATTTTTGGTAACCAGTATTTTTTCTGTTCTTCAGTACCAATATGCAGGATATACGGTGCTGCAATATCGGAATGACAAGACAGACCTGTGGCGATAGCACTGTATCCGGCACGTGCAGATTCTTCGATCAGCATCAATGAATAATCGGTGGGCACCCCATAGCCGCCATATTCTTCTGGGACATCGACACACAAGAAGCCATTTTCACCGAGTGCATTCCAGACCGAACGCGGCATCAGACCTTCACGTTCCCACTGGTCATAGTACGGCGCGACATGTTCGTTCATAAAGCGTTTAAAATTATCGCGGAATAATTCTAGATCGGCATCGTAAGCAAGCATTCTATTGTCCTTGTTGTTTATCATTTTAGTTTCCTTTTCACAGACTATCGACTTTCATGCTTCCTGTCATGTGCCGGCATTCATCTTTTTACTAACTTCACAGTCAATAAAAAAGGAAGCCGAAGCTTCCCTTTTAGACACGAAAAACAGACTCAAACTTAGTGAGCGTTATTGCCTTCTTGCGCCATTTTTTCATCAATTTCTGCAGGATTCGCTAAAGCGTAGTTCAGCTTGTCCATATCTAACTGGCCCACCCATTTCGCAACCACTAAAGTCGCCAAAGAGTTACCGACCAGATTGGTCAAGGCACGTGCTTCAGACATGAAACGGTCGATACCGAGAATCAATGCCAGACCTGCAACAGGAATATTACCTACAGCAGCCAAGGTTGCCGCCATCACAATAAAGCCTGAACCAGTCACACCTGCCGCACCCTTAGATGAGATCAGGAGTACCAGAAGCAGCGTAATCTGATGAGATAAATCAAGTTGCGTATTGGTTGCTTGTGCAATGAAGATCGCAGCCATCGTCAAGTAAATCGACGTACCATCGAGGTTAAATGAATAACCAGTTGGAATTACCAGACCTACCACTGATTTTTCAGCACCGGCAAGTTCCAGTTTCTTCAACATACGTGGCAGTACTGACTCTGAAGAAGACGTCCCCAGTACAATCAGAAGTTCTTCGCGAATCAGGCGGATCATCTTCATGATGCTGAAACCAGCAAAACGCGCAATTGAGCCTAATACGATGAAAATAAACAGTACGCAGGTGAGATAGAAACAGATGATCAACTGTGCCAGCTGAGCAAGAGAACCAATACCATATTTACCAATTGTAAATGCCATCGCACCAAATGCACCAATTGGAGCAAGTTTCATGATCATATTCACGATGTTGAAGAACACATGTGAAATCTGGTCGATGAGTTTCAGGACTGGCTTGCCTTGATCACCGAGCTTATGCAGTGCAAAACCAAAGATGATCGCGAACAATAGAACTTGCAGGATTTCGCCTTCTGCAAATGCGCCCACAACCGTATTTGGAATGATGTTCATCAGGAAGTCGATAGTCGATTGTGACTCACCTGAAGCGACATATTTACTGATGCCAGTGGTATCCAGTGAAGCAGGATCAACGTTCATGCCCACACCAGGCTTGACGATGTTAATCACGACCAGACCGATGACCAAAGCAATCGTGGATACGATCTCGAAGTAAAGTAAAGCCACACCACCAGTTTTACCGACTGATTTCATGCTTTCCATACCTGCAATACCGCTCACTACGGTACAGAAAATTACAGGTGCGATAATCATTTTAATCAGACGGATAAATGCATCACCAAGCGGTTTAAGCTGTTCGCCCAAGCCAGGGACATGCTGTTCTACGCCATTGATAATTTGCGTACCACTAGGCGAAAAATGCCCGACCAGAATACCTGCGATAATGGCCACAATCACTTGAAAATACAGTGACTTATAAATTGGTTGTTTCGCCATAATAAATCTACTTGAACGATATCAAAAATAAGAAAGACCATTTTGAGAAATATACTGACCTCTTCATCCCTTCTCAGGATGAACCGGATCAAGTCTCAAAAGGCTCAAGAGAATGTTCAAAAATGATAATCAGCCATGCATTGAATCTGACACTCAAGTATCAGACCAAAGTATTAAATGGGAGAAAGAGATTAAGAAAAATTAAACAGACTCTAAAAATTGCCTAAATTTTACCGAATATTCAGACTAAATGTGCATAACTTATTATGCGCTTGTTTATGTTTTAAACAGAATAGATTAGACATTAGTCGATAATCAGATTTAACTGATTGTTTTACGTATACTGAAATGTTTATGGATTTTCACCCTCTCCCTTGACATTAATATTTTCTGCAAGCTGTAAAAAGTTATGAATACCGAAAGAAATATTTATAAAGATTTCGAACATCCCTTTGCCCAATATGTACGCATTGTGGGTAAAGGGAAAAATGGCGCCCGCTCTCTCTGCTATGATGAAGCCTATCAAGCCTTCAGTATGATTTTGAAAAATGAAGTGCTGGATGTGCAGTTAGGTGCATTCTTGATGTTATTGCGGGTCAAGGAAGAATCTGTAGATGAGTTGGCCGGTTTTGTACAGGCGACACGTGACCAGCTGAGTTTCAAAAAACTGGATGTCGATCTGGACTGGTCTTCATATGCGGGCAAGCGCAAGCATTATCCATGGTTTATTCTGGCAGCCCTGACACTGGCCAAGCATGGTTATAATATTGTGATGCATGGTGCCTCGGGCCATACCATGAACCGCGTTTACACCGAACAGGTGCTGACTTACTTAGGCTATCCAATCTGTCAAAATGATGCCGAGGTTGAACAGCAACTTCTACAACAGCATTTTGCTTACATACCGTTAGAAGTAATTTCTCCGATTCTTGCAGACTTGATTGCGCTGCGTAATGTCATGGGCTTACGCTCCCCAATTCATACCCTGGCGCGTCTGATCAATCCCTTTAATGCCAAAGCGACCCTGCAAGCCATTTTCCATCCAGCATATCGTGGTTCGCATCAGCAAGCAGCTTTCCGCTTGGGCTATAAAAATAGTGCCGTGATTAAAGGTGAAGGGGGCGAATTCGAGCGTAATCCGGATGCCAAAACGCTCATCTGTGGCATTAAAGATGGCCTGCTCTATGAGCATGAATTGCCAAAGCTCACTGACAACCGCAGTCCAATTGAAGAAGAACTGGATCTGGCGCTATTTAAGGCTGTCTGGGACGGTCAGCAAAGCCATGATTATGGCGAGATTGCAGTGATAGAAACTATGGGCATTGCGCTATATACCATGGGCGTGTGTGACAGCTTTGAAGCTGCGATGCAAAAAGCCAAAATCTTATGGGCGAATCGCCACACGGTTTAATCTTGTGCAAAAGAAAAAAGCATTGTTCAGTGAATGAACAATGCTTTTTTTAATTGTATTGCTATTGGCTGGGAATTAAGCCTTAAACAAAACGAATCGGCTTGAATTCAGGTTCATTCTTGTGATGATCATCATCACACTCTTCACCCTCTTCTTTAGTACCGCGATCGATATAACCGCTGCGCTCATTTTCAGGCAGGTTTTTCATTTCCCAGGCATACACTGCCTGCATACAGGTCTGATGTTGTTCTGGTGTCAAGGCTACACCGTTTGGCCACTTTCCAATTTCGACTGCTGTTCTTAGGCGTTCAACAATCTCAGGATTGAGTACGGCAAGCATTTGTTCAATATTCATGATTTAATCCTGCTTAAAATAATCAAAGTCCTGATTCCACCCCAGTTTGGTTCGACAGGCATTATAAAAGTCATAACCCGGTGGATGCAGAAGATTCAGTTTAAAGGGATGCTTGCGAATATGGACGCTATCGCCCACATTCAAAGACACACTGTGTTGCCCATCCGCACTAACCATCGGCAGTACGCGATTTTCACGAATCAGTAATTTAATTTCACTATGTCCACCAACCACAATCGGGCGTGAAGACAAGGTATGCGGATGCATCGGCACCAAAGCAATCGCATCCATGCTTGGATGTACGATCGGGCCACCACCAGAAAGTGCATAAGCTGTAGAACCAGTCGGCGTAGAGACTATCAGGCCATCACTGTGCTGACGATAGACATATTGTCCATCAATATTCAGCTCAAAATCGATCATATGCACCGATTTTCCTGAATGTAGCACCACATCATTCAGGGCAATGGCATCGTAAATCACTTCGCCTTTGGAGCGAATTTCGACTTCGAGTAAAAAGCGTCGCTCAGTCTGAAAGTCACCCTTTAATACTTGATCCAGCTTGAAGATCACTTCGGTCGGCTTGATATCCGTTAAAAAACCCAGACGACCACGGTTAACCCCGATCACCGGAGTATTGTACTTGACCAAGGCGCGTGCTGCATGTAATAGCGAGCCGTCACCGCCCACGACAATCACCAGATCCACCACCTCACCCAATAAGGCACGACTGACGGTTTGGGTATTTTGATAGGGAACAAGTTCAGCTGTCGCTGCATCAAAAACTGGGTGTAGGCCTAAATTGAGAAGATGATCGTGAATAAGGCATAAGGTTTCAACCACCGACGATTTATCAGGACGTCCTATTAACCCGATATTTCGAAAGGTCTTATGGGAAATTTGCACCAGTGTCGTCGCTCCGCTACGAATCCTGCTTATCATAACATTAAGCTATACCTGGATGACAATTTATAACAGTGCTTCATAAGTAGGAAATTATTTGAAATATATTCGAATTAAGGAGAAATTGTGGGGTTTCATTTTAATTTTAAGCGCATTTCTTGATTAAATATTGCAAAATAATGAAAAGCTTCGCATGATTAGCACAATTTCACAGGATCTTATAAGTATTTATGAAATCTGAACGTGGCATGGGGTTTCTTGCCTTAATTTTTTCTATTATTGTCATTTCTATCTTTGTAGCATTTAGTATCTATTTGATTAGATTAGACAATATTGTACGCGACAAGTTTGAAGGTCAGCGCTGGGATATTCCGGCCAAGGTCTTCGCACGTCCGATGGAAGTGTACGTGAATGCCCCAGTCAGCCTGCAGGATTTCCAACAAGAATTAAAATTACTCGGTTATAAAAATTCGGATAGTTATACTAAATCAGGCAACTTTGTCACCACGGGTAATACCCTATATGTGCATACACGCGGCTTTGATTTTGGTGACCGGGTTGAACCGGAACAAATATTGAAAGTCAGTTTCAGCGGTGAACAGATTGCAGAAGTCAGCGCAACCAAACCGTCTTCAAGCGGGATTGCGCGTTTAGAACCTTTATTAATTGGCGGGATTTATCCGCAGCATAACGAAGACCGTGTGCTGATCAAGCTAAATAAAGTGCCTAAGCCCTTGATCGAAGCGCTGATCGCGACCGAAGACCGTAAGTTCTATGAGCATCATGGGGTTTCACCGCGTGGTATTGCACGTGCCGTAGTCAGCAATATTACCGGTGGTAAACGTCAGGGTGGCTCAACCTTGACCCAGCAGCTGGTCAAAAATTTCTATTTAACCCCTGAGCGCACCTTAAAACGTAAAGTGAATGAAGCCTTTATGGCGATGCTGATTGAATTGCATTATGACAAGAATGAAATTCTAGAAGCTTATCTGAATGAGGTAAATCTCGGCCAGAATGGTAACTACTCCATTAATGGTTATGGTCTGGCATCGCAGTTTTATTTTGGCCTGCCACTGCGTGAACTGAATATTTCCCAGCAAGCATTTTTGGTGGGTTTAGTCCAAGGCCCGAGTCTATACAATCCATGGCGCAATCCTGAAAGTGCGAAAAAACGCCGTGATATCGTCCTGAATAATATGCTGGTGATGGGCTATCTGACTCAGGAACAATATGAAAAAGAAACCGCACGTCCGTTAAATGTCATTTCAAAACCGACTTTAGGCCCTGCCCGCTTCCCGGATTTTCTGGATATCGTACGTCGTCAATTACGCACAGATTATCAGGAAACCGATCTGACCAATCAGGGTCTGCGCATTTTCACCACTTTAGACCCTCTGGCCCAAACCCGAATTCAGGACAGTTTTAAAGAAACGGTGGCGCGTTTAAGCAAATCCAATCCGGGTCGCCTGAAAGATTTACAGGGCGCAGTATTAGTATCGCATCCGGAAAATGGCGAACTGGTGGCCGCAGTGGGTTCTACTCAAGATTTTACCGGCTTTAACCGTGCAGTCGATGCCAAGCGTCAAGTCGGTTCCCTGCTAAAACCGGTGATCTACCTGAGTGCCCTGGAATCGAACCGTTATCACTGGGCAAGCCCAATTGAAGACAGTGAAATCAGCATCAAGAGTGATGGCAAAACCTGGACGCCGAAAAACTATAGTGGTCGCGGACATGGTGTCATCCCAATGTCACAAGCCTTATCGCAATCTTATAACCTGTCCACTGTGCGTTTAGCACAAGAATTTGGTCTGTCCACCTTTATTAATCATCTGAAAAAATTTGGTGTGACCTCAGATATTCCATCTTATCCATCGATTTACTTGGGTGCGGTAGATATGTCCCCGATGGAAGTGATGAATATTTACGGCAACTTTGCTACAGGCGGCTTTAAATACCCAACCAAAGCCATCCGCTCTGTGGTGGATGCCAACGGCCGCTCTCTGGATCGTTATAGCCTGAGTGTACAACCGACCATTGATCCAGCTTCTGCTTATGCCCTGAATTATGGCTTACAACAGGTCATGTCGAATGGTACAGGTCGTGCAGCCTATAACAGCTTACCACGCAGTCTGAATCTTGCTGGTAAATCCGGTACTACGAATGACAGCCGTGACTCATGGTTTGCCGGATACTCAGGTAATTATATGACCGTGGTTTGGCTCGGTCTGGATGACAACAAAGTCACTGGCTTGACCGGTTCTTCAGGTGCTCTGCCCGTTTGGACCAATGTCATGAAACAGCTACGCCAGAAACCGGTGAATTTGCCACAGCCGAATGAAATCGAATGGCATTGGCTGGATCGTTATACGGGTTTGTTGTCTGCACAAGGCTGTGAAGGCGCCATGTATATCCCGATTTCGCGTCATGCCCTGCCAAATCAGGCGACTGCCTGCGGCATCTCGCATTATGTGACAGAACCTTATGATATTGATTCAGAACCTGCGCAATCTGATGCTGAACAGGATGATATGAGTCGCTACATACAAGAAAGTGAAACAGAAATAGAACGTGATCTTGAGAGCGAAACCCGTATTATCGCCAGTGGAAGTTATAGCCATTAATTGAGTCTATGTTTATGTTAAGAAAAATCCTCCCTGGTTTGCTCATCCTCAGTCTGGTGGGCTGCCAAAGTATCTCCGAGCCAAAAAAGCCAGTTAGCCCCGCCAAGCCTGCGACGGAAAAACCTAAGGCAAAAACACCAGACGGCGTCGTGATTACGCCTTATGACCGTCCTGACATCAAACGTCAGAAAATTGTCATTCCTGAACAGAAGCCGAAAAGCCAAAAGTTTGATGATGGCCGTAATCTGCCGGCTTTTAAGAGTCTGATGCAGCAAACCCAGCAGGCCTATACCAAGCAGCAGTTCGCTCAAGCTGAAGCGTCTGCAACTCAGGCACAGCGACTGGCCCCTCAAGCACCGGAAACGTATTTATACCTGGGCATGATCGCCAACCGTAAAAATCAGCCAGCAAGCGCCGATGCTTTTGCCTTACGTGGCCTGAGTTATGCACAATCTAGTGCCATGAAAAAGCAGCTTTGGCAAGTACGCCTTAAATCTGCTCAGTTGCGGAAAAATGCCAAAGCGATTCAGCAAGCCCAACAGGCACTCAAAAAGCTTTAAGATAATTTTCCATAGAAACTGACTTACTAATAGAAAGTTTATTTTATAAATAAAGTGTTTAAATATAGCGAATGCCGGCAATGCCATAAGCATGCTGGCTTTTTGCATAATCGAGTTCTTCAGCTTTCATTCCGCCCAAAGCAAAAACCGGAATCTGTACCTGCTCTGCCATTTGCTTGAATTGCTCCCAGCCTAGCGCAGGTGTGTCCGGATGCGTTGCGGTCGCCAGTACCGGACTCAGTAAAGCCGCTTCACAGCCGATCTGTTCTGCATGCATTAAAGCGGTCAGGTCATGACAAGCCGCTAGATAACGATAGCCAGATTTCAATTCACTTTGTTTCAAGTTCATCAGTTGATTCTGTTTTAGATGAATCGTGCAAATCGTCTGCTGCTGCAATTCATTCAGTTGTGACCAAAGCTGCTGATTAATAATTAACTTGGAGAGTTGATCTACCGGATACTGCTGTAATTGCATGATCCGTTCAGGCGTTGCTTCCACGCGCCAATACAACATTTGATCTGTATCTAGACTTGATAAGATATCCAGATCTTCAGCAATCTTGATGCGCTGCGGCCATTGCAGCTTTTGAATCATGGACTGATTGGCTTTCGGAAAATTCAACTGGCCAAGTTCTTCCCGGCTGTACCAGCGCCAAGGCTGTTTGATTTCAGCCAGTTGCGCAGGCTGTACTGAAGCATGGAAAATATGCAAATTGACGATGAGATCTTCATATTCATGGGAGATAAAATCAGAAGCATGCCAGCGTTCGATATCAACGCCCACCTCTTCAATCACTTCGCGGCGACAGGTTTCGACTAGCAACTCACCCTGTTCAACTTTTCCGCCTGGAAATTCATATTTATTGCCCTGATGCTGCTTGGCCTCACGCCAGCCGACGAGAACCTGATTTTGATAAAATAAAAGCGCAATTGCGACATGAATCGTAGCTTTAGTCATGATGTACAGAACCGTTGAAGTTTTACAGATTGTAAGCAAATTAGAGTTTTTTATAAATTACTCAATATTTCGTTGACAGATCTATTCGATAATGATTATCATTTAAATCAATCCAAAACACACCACGGAGTCGACGGAATGAACGCCCCATTTAGCCTATTTACCCGTAACAATGATACTCACCATGCCTTGCCAATGCTGCACTCCAACAATCTGTTTGCACTGGGTCGTGAAATCCGGATCATGCATGCTGGCGAAGAATACCGCTTGCGTCTGACCCGTAATAACCGTCTTATTCTGACCAAATAATTAAATCAGTTCTAATAATAACAAACGTGGGAAGCAGCAGTATGAATCAGCGCATACTGCTTTTTAATCTTCTAATCATGAGATTTTGCCATCAGGCTCAAAACTCAATGACACTTTAAGTCCACCCAAGTCCGACGGCGCATAGTCAATTTTAGCTGCATGCAGTGCCATAATTTTCTGGCAAATGGACAGGCCTAAACCCGAACCCTGAGTTCGCGTACCCAAAGCCCGATAAAAACGTTCACCTAAACGTTCCAGTACCTCATCAGCAATCCCCTCTCCTGAGTTTTCAATCAGTAACTGTATCTGATGCTGCTCAATAACTGTTCGGATCTCGACCTGTCCCTGTTGCGGCGTATAACGGATCGCATTGTCGACCAGATTGCGAATACAACTAAAAATCAGTTCTGGATTCGCTTCGATCACAGCATCCTCAAGTTTTAGATTCCAATGAATGTCTTTTTCTTCTGCAAAAGGCTGCAAGGCCTGCAAAGCCTCCTGAACCAGATTCTTAAGATTAATCGTTTGCGTTGCTAATTGCCCTGTTCGCTCCGGATCGAGTCGTGCCAGTAAAAGTAAATTTTCCAGTACCTGCGTGCCGCGGTTGACATCATTTTGGATCAACTGTAATGCCTGAGGGAGCTGTGCATCATCTTGATATTTGCGTTTTAAAACCTGTAGACGCATTTGAATCGCAGACAGTGGCGAACGCAGCTCATGTGAAGCATCTGCAGTAAAACGCTGTTCAGCAGCCAGTGATTTCTCCAGCCGGCCGAGCATGGCATTCAGCTGACGAATGATCGGTTGCAGTTCAGTGATTTCAGGGTCAGGTGTTTTAATAGGACTCAGATCCTGAGCAGTCTTGGAACCAATGGCACGCGAAATCTTGTTTAATGGCCGTAACTGGCGTTTGACCGAGACCCTTAGAATCAGCCATTGCACTAGCCATAAAGTGAATAAGATCCCGGCAAAGCCCAAAGTAGTTTGCCAGAGTTCATCGAAACGTACTGAAAGTGGCTGTACGATTTTGACCTGAAGGTCGTCATCTTCCGCAGTCAGTATCCGGATAAAATGACCATTTTCATAAGCAAACTGAAAGCCGTTGTTCTGTGCTTTTGGAATGGTATTAATTAATTCATCATCAATCGAAGTAGTCAGTATCTGCTGATCTAGCAACAAGGCATACTGGATATCGAACTGTTCACTGAGTTCATCGACCTGGGCGTCTTTGGCCTGGGTCACATCGCCAAGCAGCAACTCAGAAATCTGCTCCATTAATTCATCATGCAGCTGACTGGCTTGATAACTGGAAATTCCCAATAACAGCAGCCAGGCCAATATTCCAGCCAATATCGAACTGAACAGCGCATGTTTGATCAGCCGGGTTTGCAGGGAAATAGCAGCCGACATGGGGTTAAGCCTCAGCCTTATGCATACGATAGCCCAAGCCACGAATGGTCTTGACCATCTGGCTGCCAATTTTTTTACGCAGCTGATAGATAAATACTTCAATGGCATTACTTTCAATTTCATCGCCCCAGGCGTACAGCGATTCTTCCAGCTGTTCACGGGTGACAATATGTTCAGGCTGCTGCATCAGCTTGTATAGAATTTGAAATTCCTTCGCAGTCAGATTCACAGCTTGACCTTCTTTAGTTAGGGTCTTGGCTTGAGTGTCCAGACTGAGATCCTGCCATTGCAGGATATGATTCGGTGTTTGCTGTTTCTGTCTGAATTGGGCACGAACTCGGGCCGAAAGTTCTTCCAGACTAAAAGGTTTGACCAGATAATCATTCGCGCCTAAATCCAGACCTTCAACCCGGTCATCAATACTGTCTTTGGCCGTAATAAAAATCACCGGCGTATCTTGATGTTGGCTGCGCAAAATTTTCAGAATGTCATCTCCAGTGGCATTCGGCAGGCCACGATCCAGCAGAATACAGTCATATTTATGCTGCTCAATCGCTAGGATCGCATGATCACCACGCTCTACCCGATCAATCACATAACCGTCCATTTCCAGCCAAGTCTGGATACTGTCTGCCTGAGACTGATCATCTTCCGCCAAAAGAATACGCATATTCTGCTCCGTTTGCTTCCTTGTTCTATCTTGCCTTGAAAAAGTTCCAGACTCAAAAAAACCACATGCTTTTTGGTAACTTGCATGTGGTTTTTTGTCGCTGTGTTCAAATTGATTTCAGCAAATCAGGCGATATTAGAAACGAACCTGATCAACCTCAATTTCAACACGTTTTGCCGGTTTATAATCAATGTCGATTTCACCTGTGATGATTACCGGTGTTTTGGCTGAAATCGGTTTGCCTTGCCAAAGTTCATCATCAATCTCAACAGTAATAGTTCCTGTGCTGTCTCGGAACTGGTATTTTTCATCACCGACCGCTTTCACGACATAACCTTTAAGCTGAACCTTACTGTCATCTTTCATGGCCAGTGCCTGTTTGACTGTGGTCGATTTAGCAAAAGCAGCCTGATTCACAGCAGTGTCGCTACTTGCTATCGTAGCCGTCGCGATAGAACCCATCAATGCAGCTGCCAAAACCGTATTTATCATCATTTTCATCGCAATTACCTCTTTAAAGTCTTGCCTTGTTTCGATGATGCTATTAAAACAACCGAAGATGAATTGAATCTTAAGATTGCTTCATTTTCAAAATTAATTTAAGGGCACCACTCTCAGGACTTCTTCAAGCGTGGTCACACCTTCCAGAATCTTGCGCGCCCCGGCAATTCTGAGCGGCTCTACGCCTTCTTTTTTCGCCTGCTGACGCAGCTGGTTCAGATTAGCATCGGCACCAATCAGCTGTTTAGTGGTCAGACTCAGTGGCATAAACTCATAAATCCCAATACGGCCTTTATAGCCGGTATGCCGGCATTCTTCGCAGCCCACCGCCTTAAAGACAAATTCCGGTCGCGGCAAAGGATAATCGGCTGCCAGATGCTGCCATTCCTGTTCATTCAGGAAGCTTTCCTGCTTGCAATGTGGGCAGAGTTTACGCACCAGACGTTGAGCCAGAACACCCAAGATGGTTGCTGCTGTCAAAAATGGCTGTACGCCCAGATCATGCAGACGGGTCAGACTCGACGGCGCATCATTGGTATGTAAAGTTGAGAGAACCAGATGACCAGTCAATGCTGCCTGAATCGCCATATTGGCAGTATCCTGATCACGAATTTCCCCGACCATGATAATGTCCGGGTCCTGACGCATCAATGCACGCACGCCGTCAGCAAAACCAAGATCGATACCATTATTGACCTGCATCTGGTTAAAGCTAGGTTCCAGCATCTCGATCGGGTCTTCAATGGTACAGACGTTGACCTGTTCAGTCGCCAGCTGTTTCAAGGTTGAATAAAGCGTAGTAGTTTTACCGGAACCAGTCGGACCGGTCACCAGAATAATGCCGTGACTGTGACTGGTCAGATTGTTCCAGTCATTGAGCAGATGACCTTCAAAACCGAGTTGCTGGAAGCTTCTCACCAGCACTTCCGGATCGAAAATACGCATCACCAGTTTTTCACCGAATGCCGTTGGCAAGGTCGACAAACGCAATTCGGTTTCCTGTCCTTTTGGTGTACGGGTTTTCAGGCGGCCATCCTGTGGTTTACGTTTTTCCGCGACGTTCATCCGGCCCAGAATCTTGATCCGGGAAATGACGGCGGTCAATGTATTGGCGGGCATGTTGTAAATCGTATGCAGTACGCCATCAATCCGGAAACGAATCTTACCCGTATCTTTACGCGGTTCCATATGAATATCACTGGCACCTTGTTCAAAGGCAAATTGCAGCACCCAGTCCACCAGTTTGACAATATGCTGGTCATTGGCATCCGGATTCTGTGAATCACCCAATTGTAATAAGGCTTCTACACCTTTATTTTCTCGGTCATAAGCAGACGATTTTTGTGAACCACTGACTGCGCGACTGACCTGATAATATTCAGTAATATAACGTTGTAACTGTTCCGGATTGAGTAATACCCGTTGTATTTTTTTCGGGGAAATATTTTGCTCAAGATTCGACACCCATTCGGTTTTATAAGGCTGATCCGTAGCGATCAGAACTTTGTCTGCCTGTATTTCTACTGCCAGAATACGGTTGCGCAGTGCATATTCCTGCGACATGACATGGGTCAATGCCTGTACATCAGCTTTGAGCGGATCAATGATATAGAACATCAATCCGGTTTTTTCTGCCAGCCACTGACATAAACGGTTCAGAGTCAGTGTTGTTTGAGGATGGGACTGATCGACCAGATTAAAATTAGCAATCCACTGTAAAGGGTGCCATTTTAGTTGTTCACGTTGCCGATGAGTGGTTTGTACCAGCATCCGGTCGCGTTCACTGATTTTACCGTCTTTAAAGAGTTGGTCTAGACACCATGCCGTATCAATTTCAAAGTCAAATTTCATTATTATCAGTCCCCAAACTTGCCTCCACTATAACAAGTTTTTGCAGTTTTTCGCATGCTCTCGACCTATCGAATGTACGTTTCTATTTCAATCTCAAAAAGAAAGTAAAGAATGGATTTGATCGTTACCGCAACATTTTTAATCTATGCAAACCTGATCTCATCACATATATTTTTAAATAATCAACTCTTAGCTTGCTGAGGTCACAGATGGATTTGACTGCGGTTCCCCTGCATGCGCATTCTTTTCACGAACTGCTCACGATACTCACCTCGGCATTAGGCTGCGGCCTATTGATTGGTCTGGAGCGGGAACGGCATAAGCAACGCGAACAGCAACCGAGTTTTGCCGGCTTACGTTCCTTTGCAATCTGTGCTTTATTGGGTGCACTGTGTTTCCTGTTTGGAATCGTGATTGCTGTAATAGGTGCTTTGATCGTGGGTGGCATGGTCATTTTATCCATAAAAAATCAGCCAGATGACCCGGGCATTACCACAGAGCTTGCATTTGTGATGACCTATTTTATTGGCGCCATGTGTTTGTGGAATATTCCTCTGGCAGCCGGTCTTTCTGTGCTCTTAACCGGTATTTTGATGGCCAAACATACCATGCACAATATTGCCGGAAAATGGATTAAAGAAGCCGAATTTAGGGATGGACTATTATTACTGGCCTTAATTTTGATTGGTCTGCCGCTGACCCCTGACCGGCCTTTTTGGGGCGAAGTGCTTAACCCTTATCTTATTTTAAAATTACTGACCTTAATTTTAGTGGTACAAGCTTTGGCGCATATTGCGAAACGCTTTTTCTCGACTAAAAATGCCCTGATGCTGTCCTCCATTGCTTCCGGTTTTGTTTCCAGTACAGCCACCATCGCTCAGTTAGGTTTACAGGTCCGTAAAGGTGAAATGGATGCACGATCGAATGCCGGCGCTGCACTGATGTCCTGTATCTCGACCATTGTTTTATTATTGATAGTGGTTGGAGGTGTATCGTGGAGCTGGCTTAAAATCCTGCTCTTACCGTCTTTAGTTGCCGTAATCCTTCTGGCAGCCTGTGCATTTTTATTACTGCACAAGGCGAAACCGGCTCCGAGCATGGAATCATCAGACAGCCAAATGTTCAGCTTAAAAGAAGCGGTGATTATTGCAGTCACATTAACATTGATTCAGGCTGGAGTTTACGGACTGGAGGTCTGGCTCGGGGATGCCGGCTTACTGGCCGGGACCTTACTCGCCTCTTTATTCGAGATTCATGCCGCGATGGCCAGTGTCGTCGTTCAAGGCGATCCTTCAAATATGCGTCTGATTTATGCCCTGCTTTTAGGTCTGGGTGCTCATGCCCTGGCCAAGTCAGCCAATGCAGCTTTGACCGGTGGCTGGAAGTTTGTCCTTTATTTTGCGCCTGTGCAGATTTTGCATATGGCAGTGTTGATTGGGGTTTTGTGGTGGAACCTATAATCTAGGAAGGAATATGCTGGATAGCAACAATTAGCACTTGCTGAGCATGAATTTTGAAATGGATATCAACATTTGCAAACTTCATCCCATATACCCGTTCTTCATCTTCCTGATATGCAGGTCTTGGATCTAAAGATAAGACAGCTTCCAGTTCCTGAATAGTCTGCACAGAAATTTTTCCATTTCCTAGTAATTGTTGCTTTTGCTGCTCCGCTTCATCGCTCCAAATGACGGTTTTACGTGGTGGTTCATCCTGTGCATAACCGCTTTGTGCTTCAATGATGGCATCCGAATATTGAATATAAGGTTTGATATCCATAATTGGCGTGCCATCGAGCAAGTCACTCCCTGTCACATACACTCGAACATGTTTGCCCACTTTTCTCACTTCTTTGAGTTTGACCACAGATAAACCAATCGGTGATGGACGATACATGCTGCGCGTAGCAAACACGCCTATTTTCTTGTTACCACCCAAACGCGGCGGACGCACTTGTGGACGAAACTGGCTGTTGTGCTGGTTTTTATTGTCATGAAATTGCCAGACCAGCCACAAATGACTGAATTCTTCAATTCCCTCAAAGGCGAGCAGGTCATTATAAGGTCCGACCATTTCGATATAGCTTTCGACCTGAACCAGATTCGGCTGACGAGGAATACCAAATTTTTCTTTATAGGGAGAACGCATATAACCAATAATCGGCAGCGCAAGTTCAGTCATCATCACTTTTTTTGATAAGCTCAATTAAATATATTCAGTTTATCGAGAATGAATTTAGATTAGAATAGCAAGCTGTTCTAATTTGATAATTTATTGAGACCTTTAATGGCTGCTTTTAACGTCGAAAAGATTACTCACGTCCACCACTGGAATGATACTTTATTCTCTTTTAAAACGACTCGTGACACTGCTTTGCGTTTTAAAAACGGTCAGTTTGTAATGATCGGCCTTGAAGTCAATGGCAAGCCGTTAATGCGCGCATATTCAATTGCAAGCGCCAACTACGAAGAAGAGTTAGAGTTTTTCTCAATTAAAGTGCCGGATGGTCCACTGACTTCGATTTTACAGAAAGTCAAAGTCGGCGATGACATTTTGGTGTCTAAAAAGCCAACAGGTACACTGGTACTGGATGACTTGAACCCAGGTAAAAATCTGTACCTGTTGTCTTCTGGTACTGGTCTTGCACCGTTCCTTTCGACTATTCGCGATCCTGAAACTTACGAGCGTTTTGAAAAGATTATCGTAGTTCACGGTACCCGTTTCATTTCAGAACTGGCTTATCAAGATTTGATCCTGAATGAAGTTCCAAATCATGAATTCTTCTCTGAACTCGGCGCGAAAGAAAAATTGGTATATTACCCAACCGTAACCCGTGAAGAATATCCAAATCAAGGTCGTGTAACCACTGCGATTGAAACCGGTGAACTGTTTGAAAAAATCGGTCTGCCACGTTTCAACCCGGAAACTGACCGTGCCATGTTATGCGGTAGCCCTGCATTCCTAGATGACGTTGCTGCGCTTCTTGACCAACACGGTCTGAAAGAATCTCCAAAAATGGGCGTTCTAGGTGACTACGTGATTGAACGTGCATTCGTAGAAAAATAAGATTTTCTAAAATAAAAAACCGGACTTTTAAGTCCGGTTTTTTATTGGAATAATCACTAAATAATTAACGATCACGACCTTCCTGATTTGCAGAACCTGAACAGCCTGCGCCACCTGCAATGATGAAACCCGTTTGCGCTTTACATGAACCAATCATACGGCCATGAGAGTCAAATGTAGTCACTGACGATGCGCAGCCCGTCAATATAACAGTCGCTACGAGTGCAATAAGTGCTGATAATTTCATGATCTTCCCCTTTATTATTTACGGTTTTAAATTAATCTGATTCTGGCTTGGTGGCGTTGGTAATAGGCCTGTAGCAGCATTTGGCGTATTATAATTCACACCCAAGGCATCGCCTGAACCACTACAATGTGCACTTGCGGTCGAAAGTAGGCCACGCGTCGCCATACATGAACCGATGATTTTTCCTGTTGCATCATAAGTCACGACTTTGGAACTACAAGCGGCTAGCCCCGATATTGCCAATATTGAAAAAATTTTAATTAAATTCACATTAACCCTCGCACGATGCAAAAAACTAAATTATTAAAATTTATGTATATTTTCTGAATTTCGCCAGAGATTCTAATTTAATTTGTTTATTTGTAAAGCTTTATTTTTCAAATATTATAAAAATGGAAATAAATAAAAAGCTGCCCTGCAGGACAGCTTTAAATATAAAAATTAGCTGGATTTATGTTTAAGTGATCTTTCTTCCAGAGACTGCTTAATCACTTGATAACCTGATGTGATGCCGAGTGTAGCGATAATTACAGCCACAATAATATCCGGCCAAAGACTGCCTGTACCAAATACGCCTACGGCTGCCAAAATGACCGCAAAGTTGCCAATTGCATCATTGCGACTACAGAGCCAGACCGACCGCATATTGGAATCACCTTCACGAAAAGCATAAAGAATTGCTGCTGTAAATACATTCGCTACTAAGGCCAGCACACCAATCAGGCCCATTGTCAGTGCTTCAGGTGGAATACCTTGCAGATAGGCGTAAATCACTTTGCCAATAACCACCAGACCAAACAATGCCATGGTCATTCCCTTCACCAAAGCGACTGTTGCCCGCCAATACAGACTCGCACCGAGTACAGCCAAAGAAATTCCGTAATTGACCGCATCTCCAAAGAAATCTAGCGCGTCTGCCCACAAGGCCGATGAATGTGCATATGCACCACCGATCAGCTCCACTACAAATAAAGTCAAGTTCACCAGCAAGGCAATCCATAGCGCTGTTCTAAATTTGCTGTTGGGCTTGATGGGTGCCGGTTCAGGACTACAACTACAAGCCATATCATTCCCCCGATGATTTTTTATCTAAAATACGATAAATTGATTAGAAACTATGGACTAACTCCAAGGTCAAGCATGAGGGTGATATGTCAGTTTATTTGATTTCAGAAATGGCCAAAAAAACTGGTCTAAGCACCGATACCCTACGTTTTTATGAGAAAAAAGGCTTTATCCAGCCGAATTTTCGAGCAAGTAATCAGTATCGTTATTATGGTGAAGACGCATTAAAAAGACTGCTTTTTATCAAGCGTTGCCGTGCCTTGGACATGTCGTTAAAAGAGATTGAAACCCTGATTCAACTTGAACAAAATCCGGAACAGGACTGCTGTGCCGTCAACCAGCTGATTGATCAGCATCTTTCGGATATTTCAAATAAAATTAAAGAATTACAGATATTTGAACGGCAACTGATCACACTGAGAGAAAGTTGCAATACCCCGACCACGATTGATCATTGCCAGATTTTAAAAACGCTTGAAAACCCTGAAAATGATTGAATGTTGAAGACATTTTATTGAGAGCTCCCTACTTAAAATAAAACCTTGTTTTACCTCCAAATCGCGTATTTCCGAGTGATTTACTAGGTTGAATCCAAATTCCAGATGATTAGAATAAAGCCGTACTTTTTATATGTCTTTCGATTTGATCATGAGTATTACCACTATTACCGAACTTCTCTCACCAGCTGGCTCACTCAAAAATATGCGCTACGCTTTTGCTTATGGTGCAGATGCAGTCTATGCCGGCCAGCCGCGCTATAGCCTGCGGGTTCGTAATAATGAATTTGACCATGACAATTTAGCGATTGGCATCAAAGAAGCGCACGAACTAGGCAAAAAATTCTATATGGTGGTCAATATCCAGCCACATAACTCCAAGCTGAAAAATTTTATTCGTGACTTAGAACCTGTGGTCGCGATGCAGCCAGATGCCCTGATCATGTCCGATCCAGGTCTGATCATGCTGGTGCGTGAACATTTTCCAGAGATAGATATTCACCTGTCGGTTCAGGCCAACGCCGTGAACTGGGCAACCGTGAAATTCTGGAAAAACATGGGGCTGACCCGTGTCATTCTGTCACGTGAACTATCCATTGAAGAAATTGCAGAAATCAAACAGCAAGTGCCTGATATGGAGATTGAAGTATTCGTACATGGCGCATTGTGTATGGCCTACTCTGGCCGTTGCATGCTGTCCGGTTATATGAATAAACGTGATGCCAATCAGGGTGCCTGCACCAATGCCTGCCGCTGGGAATATAAAGTTCTGGATGCCAAGGAAGATGAAACCGGTGATGTCATTCCAGTAAAAAATCTGGATTCAGGCTGCTGCTCTAAAGATGCTGATGAACAGCACATGCAAGAACAACATCAGTTTGATGAGCCTGTGCTATTGCAGCGGAATGATGAAGATATGTTTGCTGCTGAAGAAGATGAACATGGCACTTATTTCATGAATTCTAAAGATCTGCGTGCAGTCCAGCATGTAGAACGCCTAACCAAAGTAGGTGTACATTCACTGAAAATTGAAGGCCGGACCAAGTCTTATTTCTATTGCGCCCGTACTGCTCAAATTTACCGTAAAGCGATTGATGATGCGTTGGCGGGTAGACCTTTTGATCCATCACTGATGACACAATTGGAAGGCTTAGCGAATCGTGGTTATACCGAAGGTTTCCTACGCCGCCATGTGCATAGTGAATATCAGAATTATGAACATGGTTCTTCCAGTTTTGATCATCAAATTTTCTGTGGCGAAGTGCTGGAGCGTAATGGAGATTACATCAAGATCGATGTGAAAAACCGTTTTATCGTCGGTGACTCACTCGAACTGATGACGACTAAAGGCAATATCACTTTCACTTTAACCGAAATGAAAGACAAAAAAGGTAATCTGATCGAAGATGCCAAAGGTTCAGGTCACATCGTCGAGATTCCGGTTCCGGCAGATGTTGATATGCAATATGCCCTGCTGATTCGTAATCTGCCAAGCTCGACTGCGGATATTTCGGCATCTTCACTGGCTTATCAGGCGAGTTAAGTATGGCACTGTTGATTACCGACAAATGCATCAATTGCGATATGTGTTTACCGGAATGCCCGAATGACGCGATTTATGAGGGTGCGAAAGTTTATGAAATTGATGTGAACCGTTGTACGGAATGCGTCGGTTTTTACGAGCATCAGACCTGTGTGGATGTCTGTCCGATTGAATGCATTATTCCACATCCCGCGCATCGTGAAACACAGGAGCAATTACTGGAAAAATTTAAGGGTTTGAACTTATTTAAATCTTAAAAATGAAGCGATGGAATAAACATTGCTTTATATAAAAACAACCTTGGGGAAAGTATAAAAATAAGGGTTGAAAACAAAAACTGTGCAGAGGAAAGGAACAGCTGAAAGTGCGTGGGGACACTTTTGGCTGATCCAATAATAAATATAAAAAAAGGAACTCGGGTGTTAGCGTCCTGAGTTCCTATAAAGCGATAATAATGTATTTATAAGATATAGCACCTCGGTTTTGGGGAACCGAGGTGCTATTTTTTTTACTGCCCAGAACGGATGATGTAATCAAAAGCAGACAGTGATGCCTTGGCACCTTCACCGGTCGCGATGATGATCTGCTTGTACGGCACTGTGGTACAGTCACCTGCAGCAAACACACCTTTGACATTGGTTTCGTTGCGCTCGTTAATCACGATCTCGCCACGGTTGGTCAGCTCAACTTGGGTCTCTTTCAAGAAATCGGTGTTTGGCAACAGACCGATCTGCACGAAGATCCCCGCCAGCTCAACCACATGCTCTTCATCCGTAGCACGGTCTTTGTATTTCAGTGCAGTCACTTGTGCACCGTCACCCAGTACTTCAGTCGACAAGGCATTCTTGATGACTGTGGTATTCGGCAAGCTGTTCAGTTTGTCTTGCAGCACCTGATCCGCACGCAATTTGGTATCAAATTCCACCAGCGTTACATGTTCAACAATCCCTGCCAGATCAATCGCAGCTTCAACACCCGAGTTACCGCCACCAATCACGGCTACACGCTTGCCTTTGAACAGTGGGCCATCACAGTGCGGGCAGTATGCCACACCACGAGTTTTGTATTCCTGTTCACCTGGAACATTCATCTCTCTCCAGCGTGCACCAGTCGAAAGAATCACGGTTTTCGACTCCAGTCTGGCACCATTCTCTAAAGTCACTTCCACCAGACCATTGGCCGTTGCATCCGCACCTTTGATATTAGAGACACGTTGCAGGTTCATGATGTCGACACCATATTCACGCACGTGGGCTTCCATCTCGGCAGCAAATTTAGGACCTTGGGTCTTCTGTACAGACGTAAAGTTTTCAATGTCCATGGTATCCATGACCTGACCGCCCATGCGTTCAGCCACGACCCCGGTTTTAATGCCTTTACGTGCTGCATAGATCGCAGAAGTATTCCCTGCAGGACCACCACCGATCACCAGGACATCAAAGGCATCTTTGGCATTCAGCTTTTCCGCATCTTTGGTAGCGGCATTGCTATCCAACTTGGCAATGATTTCTTCCAGCGTCATACGACCCTGACCGATATGCTGGTTGTCCTGGAATACCATCGGCACCGCCATGATCTTGCGTTCTTCGACTTCGTCCCGGAAGAAAGCCCCATCAATCATGGTCGCTGTAGTGCCCGGGTTATAGATGGCAATCAGGTTAAGTGCCTGAACCACATCCGGACAGTTATGACAGCTTAACGATACGAACACGTCAAAGTTAGATTGAACACCCAGGCTCTTAATATTCGCCAAAACTTCATCAGAGACTTTTGGTGCATAACCTGAAGTTTGCAGCAATGCCAGAATCAGCGAAGTGAATTCATGGCCCATTGGCAAGCCTGCAAAGAATACACGTGGTTCCTCACCAGCTTTTGCAATCCCGAAACTTGGCGCACGTGCATTGGTCCCGTCAAAGCGTGCAGTCACCAGATCAGACAGTGCAGCAACCTCGGACACCAGTTCCTGGATTTTGGCTGATTTGTCAGAGCCATCCAAAGTCGCCACCAGTTCAATCGGGCCTTCTAGGCGTTCTAATAAGGTTTTAAGTTGGGCTGAAGTATTTTGATCTAACATTGCTAACGTCTCCAAAGGAGTAAATGTTTATTTGATAACAGGATATTAAATGAATTGAATAAATAGGTAAAACAGTTTGTTTTTATTTTATTGATCGGTATTTTAGATTATTAATCCAGTTATAGACTTTATGCTGCCTTGTTTTTATTTTTGGGCTATATAGAGCAAGTTGAATAGGTTGTCTTAAAAATAGCGTTGAAATTCCATCAAAAAATGCTCCCTATTCAGGTAATGCCAGGCCAGTCAGTTAAGCAATTGACTGGCATTTTTTTTAAATTCAAGATTATATTTGATAGGTAGCAAAGTCATCCGCAACTGTTTGAGGCAGGACTACATTAAAAAATGATTGTTTTTGCGACAAATTTACTAAGGGATAGTGGCTGACGAGTTTTGCGGATGACAAATGCTTTTGGTTACTTTGGGCGAAACCAAAGTAACAAGTGATATTGCAAGTATTTGATTTAAAAAGTTAAGACTCTTTCATAAACGACTGAAAAGCTAAAGAGTCTATTTCTAAATTCCTTAACTGATCAGCATTACCCTATTCAGGAGCATTTTGGGAAATTAATGAATCCGCTGTTCGATACGCAGAGAACGACCCTTGATTGAGTTGGCCAAGAAAAACAAGATTAGGCTAAGTAGTGCCGATAAAATAGCAACACCAATAATAACCAGATTCGTGATCTGACTTAACTGATCCGCCTGTTGTACCTGCGTATTTACACTCTTGGCGACTGGTGTCATGGCTTGACCATAGACCTGTTGCTGCATGGTCCAAATTTGTTCAGGCTTGAAACCATATTGTTCAAATTTAGGATCCTGTTTTTCTGCTTCAACCAAATTTAAAACATAAGGTTTTGCGGCAGATAAATCTTGAGGCTTATGCAGCAATGCCGTTTGCGCCAGTAAATAAGATTTCACCGGTGCTGCAATCTCTGAATCAGCCAGATAACGGGCGATTTCACTGTCATTGATATTGCTGTCGTAATACACTACTTGCTGATAAGCATCATCCCGATCATTACGTAGATCATGCTGCCAGTAAGTCAATCCTGACCAGATCACGATAAAAGCAATCAGCCAAGCGACAAATTTCAGCACAAAAGACTGAAAGCGTACATAAAAGAAACGCAACTTTTTCAGTAAGCCAATCACAAAAAATGCGCCGATAAAAGAGGCAAAAATTTTAATAATCAGCCAGCCAAACCAGCTCAGCAAACTAAAAAAATAATCCGGACTATCACCAATGCTGGCCAGTGTGGCATCTACACTGACCGGTAAATGCAATTGCTGTACTTGGGTACTCAGGCCAAAAAAGCCATAGACCAGTTCCTGCTGGAAAAATAGGCTGATCAATGAGGCTATAAATATGGTAGAAGTAGTCAAACCCAATAGCATCAAATTGCGTTGACGTTTCTTGAGTGCAACTACCCCCTGCTTGATGTCCTGAGGCTTAACGGCGTATTCATCTAAGGGCGGCAATCTCTACTCCTTCTTTCAGATTTTGGCCCTACCTGATTTAGTTGGGCGTGGATCCACTGGTACTTGATTCAATCACCAAATGATTCAGATTATCTTGCAGAGCTTTCAAACGCACGGTTGCTTCTGTGCGTTTTTGTACACCTTCTTTCTGGATCTGAATCACATCATTTACAGTTTTAATGAGGGTATTTTGCACATGTTCAAGCGTTTCGATGTCAATCACCGAGCGCTGGTTGGCTTTAGCAGTATCGACCGAGTTCTGATGTAACAGTTCAGCATTACGGCGCAGCAGCTCATTGGTGGCATCATCAATGGTATTGGCCAGCTGTACACTGTTCTTCTGTTCGCTCAATGAAATTGCGAGACTGATCTGGTTTTTCCACGCCGGTAAAGTAATGTTTTTGATCGCATAGAACTTGTCGACCAGCATCAGGTTATTCGACTGGATAATCCGGATCATTGGCAAGGTCTGCATGGCAGATTGCTGCAATACCTGTAAATCACTGACACGTTTTTCCAGATTATTGGCCAGATGGTTCAGGTCATAAATTTTCTGGGTGGTGCTCTGATCTTGCGGCAAGGCGGTTAAAGTGGAAATTTCCTGCTGCAGCTCCTGTTCGCGTAAACGGCCTGCGGCGATATGTACCCCGAGCTGTTTATATTCATCCTGTACCCCGTCAAACATTTTATCCAGGGTATCAACACGTGCTTTCAAACCGGATTGCGAGGTTTCAATCTCTTTCACCAGTACATCTAGCTGCTCTTTAGTGGTATTGAAATGCGCATCAAAGTTATCTTTCGCACCTTTGAATTTGCTAATGATATTGCCAAAAAAACCCGAACTTTTCTTTTTATTGAGAATACTGCTGGTATTCAGCTGCTGAGCCACCTGTACCACCTGATTCAGCTTCTGTCCTGTCGCATCCAGATCTCTATTTTGCACCAGATTCAGTAATTCATCGGTATAGGTCGAAGTTTTGGTCGCAATATTTTTGCCATATTCAGCCACGCTGTTATGACTCATGTTCTGCAACTCTTTACGTGCAGCCAGCACCTCCTGAAAGTCAGCAGGCTGTAAGCCCAGTTCTTTCAGGTCCATTTGCTGGAATTTTTGTTCGACCAGTTCATTCGAGCTTTCAACAGGTAAATTTACTAAATCAGACTTGGTCATAGTTCACCTTATATTGTTATGTTTTCGAGGGTTTCTCGAGGGATTTTTTTAACGTTTTAATCAGACTCTCACGGCTATTATCAAGTTTTTCCAGATCACTTGTCGAGTGTTTCGTCTGGCTTTGTTTGACATGATATTGCCAGGCCGGAATCAAGACCTGCTGTGCTTCCTTAAAGCGATCCAGCAGGCTAAAGGAAAGCTGCTGCGAAAGCTGCATCTGGGTAATGGCGATGTCATTACTGCTTTGCAAGGTACGTAAGGTATTAATTTTCTTGGAGAGGCGTTCTGAAAAATTATCCAAGGGATGCTGGTTTTTGACGAATAGCGGATATTCAGACAGAAACTCGTCTGCTGCGACAATGTGCTTGGCCATCTGTTCGCGCAACCCCAAAAGCTGCTGAAAACGTGACTGCGATTTCTGAATTTCAATCTGCAATTTACGGCTTAAGTGATCGGCCTGATCGAGCAAACGGTCTAGCCGTTGATAATATTCCACCTGACTTGAGCCATAATCCAGATCGATGCCTAGCCATTTCTGTAGGGCATTAAATTTACGTTTTTTCAGATATTTTTTAGATTCTGCCAAAGCCTGAATCAATTGCTCAATGGTATGGCTTAACTGTTGGGTCAAGTGCGGATCTACACCATTCAGTAGAACGGACTGTGCCTGAATCAAAGCATCTGCATAATGATTCAGCCCATATTGATTATCCAGTACAGGCACAAGCTCATTACGCTTAATCGCCAGAATTTCCTCACGATCAAGCATCATGTCAGTCAAGGCAGGTAGAGCTTCAAAGCGCGACATGGTTGAGGCGATATCCTTTAAAAAAGTGAAATAAAGAAGTCTAGAACATCTTCGAATGTAGCAAAAAAACAGACGGCGTTGTGTATATTTATCCAGAAATTCGTTACATCACTTTAACTAAATCCATGTTTTATCTTTATTTTAATTATGATTTTGGCAATACGATTCAATTGCAGAGATAAATGACTACATTGCATTTTGAGAATTATTTAACTTTAAGCATTTAGAACTTTAAAATGTATTCAATCTGATCTAAATGCTTACAACATCAGGTTTTACTTAAAATCCATATACAAAAAAAGCCATATTGCTATGGCTTTCAAGGATGATCCAACGCTGGCTTAAAGATAATCCCCTTCGCTCTCCGGCTGAAACAGCACTTTTTCAATGGTCACTTTCATGGTATTACCATCCGGTTGTGGCCATTCAATGGTTTGACCTTCTGCTAAGCCCAAAATGGCTGCACCTATCGGTGCGATCACATTGACCTGCCCCTTTTCACCCTTAAACTCATGCGGGTAAACCAGTGTCACCTCAACCGGCTCTGGTGAAGGTGCAATCGTCAACAGTACACGGGAATGCATGGTCACGATATTGCTTGCGATTTCTTTTGGCTCAACTACTTCGGCACGTGCCAGTTCATCCTCTAAGCGAATCATGGTTTCACTCAGCTTGCTCTGGTTCTCCAGCATCGTTTCCAGACGCTGTAAATCCTGCTCAGATAAAATAATGTTGGGTTTAGTCATCCTTATTACCTTGTTTAATGCATAAATGAAAAATTAATCAATCAACCGCCAGCAGCATTTTTAAATACAGGATTTACCCATATTCAAATGATACCGATCCATATAACGTTTAAATAAAAAGAATGATGTCATTCACGGCGCTTATATCAGCACCACCTTACAGTAACATGGGATTCACTCAAGCGCTTCATCTACCATGATCTTCAGCTCAATAACCTATTATTTTTAAAGTGTCAGGTTCTGAAAATAATTCCTGTAAATAATTTCAAGCAAAGCATGCAACGAATGCATTCATTCTTTTAAAGCATTTAAAAATACAAATAGTTGATAAAAGACTTTAAGCCAGATTGAGAAAAACTCAATATGATTTTATTGATGACTCAATCTCTTACGGCATGGAAATTGATCTATATAAGCCCGATCAAGTCTAAACATCTTTTACATCGTTATTTTTACAGCTATAAAAAAAGCTCCCGGTTGGGAGCTCCTTTCCGTTTATAAGCGATTATGCATAAACTGGGAATTTAGCACATACCGCTGCAACTTTCTCTTTCACCGCGTTGATAACAGCTTCATCGCCTTTAGCATCTAGGATATCAGCGATCCAGCCTGCAAGTTCACGTACTTCAGCTTCGCCAAAACCACGCGTTGTTACTGCAGGTGTACCGATACGGATACCTGAAGTCACGAACGGAGAACGTGGATCGTTTGGTACAGAGTTTTTGTTCACAGTAATGTGAGCAGCACCTAACCAAGCATCAGCTTCTTTACCTGTAATGTCTTGTTTGATTAAAGACAACAAGAACAAGTGGTTTTCAGTACCGCCAGAAACTACGTCATAACCACGAGCGATCAATACTTCAGCCATTGCTTTCGCATTTACCACAACTTGTTGTTGGTAAGCTTTGTATTCAGGTGCCATTGCTTCTTTAAAGCAGATTGCTTTTGCAGCAATCGCGTGAACCAAAGGACCACCCTGGTTGCCTGGGAATACAGCTGACTGTAATTTTTTCTCGATTTCTTCGTTTGCTTTCGCAAGGATTAAACCAGAACGTGGACCACGAAGTGTTTTGTGAGTCGTAGTCGTAGTTACGTCAGCAATTTGCACCGGGCTTGGGTAAACGCCAGCAGCAACCAGACCTGCAACGTGAGCCATATCAACAAATAGGTAAGCACCTACTTTGTCCGCGATTTCGCGGAAACGCTGCCAGTCAACGATTTGGCTGTATGCAGAGAAACCAGCAACGATCATACGTGGCTTGTGCTCAAGCGCTAAACGCTCAACTTCTTCGTAATCGATCTCGCCAGTTTCAGGGTTTAAACCGTACTGAATCGCATTATATGTTTTACCAGAGAAGCTTACTTTTGCACCGTGAGTCAAGTGACCACCGTGAGCAAGGCTCATACCCAGAACTGTATCGCCCGGGTTAAGAAGCGCTAAGTAAACTGCTGAGTTTGCTTGTGAACCAGCATGTGGCTGAACGTTAGCATAATCAGCACCAAAGAGTTCTTTAGCACGGTCAATCGCCAATTGTTCGATAACGTCTACATACTCGCAACCGCCATAGTAGCGTTTACCTGGGTAGCCTTCCGCATATTTGTTAGTAAGTTTTGAACCTTGAGCTTCCATAACTGCTGGTGAGCAGTAGTTTTCAGAAGCGATTAGCTCAATATGAGCTTCTTGACGAGCATCTTCATTCGAGATTGCTTGAGCTAATTCTGGATCAAATTCAGCGATAGAGATATTGGCAAACATTAGCGAGGTCCTATTGATTTAGGGCTTTTAAGCCGTGCTAAGATTGGCGCGTATTGTAGCATGAAGTTTTAAATTTTCGATCATGAACTTTATTCAGTTTGCAATAAAAATGGCTCATATCTAAAAAAACATGAGCCATTCAGATAAAAATAAGTTATTGAATTGGCATTAGAGATTTTACATCTGAAATAATATTAGGAATATTCAGTGCATAGACGCTACCATGATCCCATTTAGTCGCATTTGACTCATCCGTAATATAACGTACTGAAGTTTGTTTCTGATTGGCGAGTGCAACCAAAACATCTGTTGCTGCTTTCGGAACGGTACTATCTGCTGAACCCTGATAAATAATCACTGGCGTAGAAACTTTAACAAGTAAAGGCTGAGAATCTTTTTCTAAGAAGCTCTTTACGACTGGAATACTCATAAAGTTAGTTTGAGTACGAGGATAATTATTTACCGAGTTATTATTTGATTGTGCATAAGCATACATTGCAGTACCAAATTTCTGGCCTAATACATCATAGCAATCAGTTTCTGCATTTTTCGCGATTTCATCGGTTGGCGTTTTAAAAATCTGACTATATTGCAGATTCGGGTTCGGGTTACGCAAACCAGCAACAATCAGGGCAGTAAAGGTATCTAAAGATGCTAAAGTTCCAACTTTTTTATCCAGATTTGTTTCTTGTCCCGCCTGTTGTTCACCTCCTGTCAAAATCAGATTGAAATTTGAAGCCGGTGCTAAAGCTACCGTACCTTTATAGGTCATCTTAGAAGCACGTGCTGCATATTGCGCAGCGCCTAAAGCTGCCTGGCCACCTTGAGAATGCCCTACTGCCACCCATTGATTGGATGCTTGTGAACCTAAATAATTTCGTGCAGCTACGACTGCATCAGTAATAGAATAAGCTTCACTTTTCAAATTCAAGAAAGGATGAAGTTCTTTTCCACTCGGCTCTCCCAAACCTTCATAATCGGGTGCAACGACCACATATCCCGCTTGAAGAAATCCAGCAATCATATTCCTGATAAAAGGATTCAGTGCATTTCGACTTGGTGCACATTGGTCAGCAACGCCAGTCGTGCCATGAGCCCATGCGACGATCGGCCATCCCTTTGCTGGTGGTGTTCCCTCAGGGGTGAACAC
Source organism: Acinetobacter endophylla (assembly GCF_053543775.1). Classification (NCBI taxonomy): domain Bacteria; kingdom Pseudomonadati; phylum Pseudomonadota; class Gammaproteobacteria; order Moraxellales; family Moraxellaceae; genus Acinetobacter; species Acinetobacter endophylla. The sequence continues at coordinate 82,724 of NZ_JBLVOM010000238.1, forward strand.
CAATGCAGTCGCTTGTGTTTCTTTACCATTAATCCCTAACATCTTATAAGTCATGATCACACTTTCGTCAGCGATCCCGGCGAAATCCGTTTCAGTATAGGCCACCGGGGTTGCCACCACCGGATTGTCTATATCATTTACAGGAAGAGCAGGTTTGGACTCGTAAAAACGATCATTATCACTATCATCGTTACAAGCAGTTAAGGCCACACTTAATGTGAGAAGAGTACAGGTCAATACTTGACGTTTCATCGATCTTATCCTTATCTTATTTATTATCATCTCTAATGAGTTTTTCTGGTTTTATCTTTAACAAACGATAAAACCACATGTAATTTCCCAATTTATCTAAACAATATCAAGAAAAGAATGCGTTATTTTTTCTATTAAATTCGCACCGGTTTAGATTTATTATGAAATCAACAAACTTTAAAATAGAGAATTTCTCCTCTCCAGAACTATACAAATAGTCGTCATACGTTAAAAAGCCTGCAATTAATACAGAAATAAAGCAATTCAATTGTTAGTTGCAAAATAATAATGTTAGATTTTACTCTCCTCTCTTTTTCAGGCACATTTCCGACATGCAGGCCATTATTCTTGATACCGAAACGCATACTTTAAATGGTCAACCCATCGAAATTGCTTATGCGCCTGTCGAAATTGTAGAGCATAAAATCAGTCTGGATAAAAGCCGCCTGTTTGATCAGCTCTACTCATGTGACGAAGCTATTTCTTTTGCTGCCATGGCCGTGCATCATATTCTGGAATCGGATCTGGAAGGTCAGCCGCATTACAGTACCTTTCGCCTGCCTGATGAAACCGTCTACATGATCGGCCATAATATTGATTATGACGTCCGTGCCATCGAAAAATGTGGTGTAGATACTTCAAAAATCAAGGCGATTTGTACACTGGCTTTAGCACGTCGGGTCTGGCCAGATGCGGAAGCACACAATATTTCTGCCCTGATTTATATGATCACCAAAGGCAGCGAAAGAGCGCGTGAAATGATCCGTAAAGCACATCGTGCCGATATGGATATTATTTTAACTGCCAATATTTTGATGCATATTGTGCATCATTTAAAAATCAACAGTATGCAGGAATTATTCGACGCTTCTGAAGATGCCCGAATTCCACGTACGATTAATTTTGGCAAACATCGCGGTACTGCCATCGCCGAACTTCCTACTGACTATGTGCAATGGCTATTGCGTCAGGATGAACTGGATCCTTATTTACGTAAGGCCCTTGAAAATACGGCGATCACGACATTATAGGTTTTATCAAAACAAACCTCAGTATTTTAATAAATACTTCATATTAATGTAATTTTCACAGACTATGCTCTAGCTGAATTTTAGCAACAATCTATTCAGCTATGATGCATTTTTATAAAACTCAACGTGGGATCGAGGTGCTACAGGATCGCTCCATCCCACTGACCGCACGCCAACGCCGCTTACTGGTTCTGATCGGCAGCCAGGATTTCAACTTATTAAATGATGGCTTAAAACAACAGCTTGCTCCTGCCGAACTCTTAGATCAGCTTTATGCCATGGATTTAATTATTCCAGCTGAAACGGGCGAGGTAGCCATCAGTCAAAAGCAGGCTGATGCAAGAACAGATACAAAAGTTGACCTGGCACACTCCGAGATTCACCGATCGTTGGACTCATCGATAGCAGCAGCTTCTGCGACAAAAGAACTCCATCCTGAGATGGAATCCATTAAAGTAGCGCAGGACATTCCATCTGCTGAAACGGATTCAAGCCATGCAAAAAAGCTGCCTGAACTGCAACCTATGTCTTTTGAAGACCTTAAATATATGATGATGAAAAGCTTACAAAAATATTGTGGCTTGATGGCCAAGCAGCAAATTCATCAGATTTTACAGGCGCCGGATACGCGCAGTTTAAAACTGTGCCAAATGCAATGGATCACGTCCCTTCAGGAAAGCCGTATTGCTCCCCAAGAATTGAATCACATTCTGAAGCAGATCAATTTTGCTTTAGATCAATTACAGCAAAATAAAGCTGAAGACTAATAAGATCTTAGTCTTTAAAACTCTTAAATGAGCAAGTTTAACAATAAGCTAGCTTTGATTGTTTAAGATAACTGATTGATTATTTGAAATATTTATATTCAAGCGAAATTTAAAGCTCGGAATATCCGACTTAAGCGTGATAGAAAAAGAATTACAATCCCGCCATATAGTGAGCATAGACATCCGATTGGATCATGTATATGTCACATTATTTAGAATTCGATGCGTTCGATAATCCCATGCAACTGAGTAAAATTGGCAACTGGGTGATCACCTTTTTAAGTCCGGTTGAAGAACTGCAATTTGTGCAACTGGCGATTACCTACGTGCTTCCCCGCCAGATCAGTGACAGCTTGCAACCGCGCCGTGTGTTGATTCAAAAAAGTCCCATTGAGCATCATTGGCTGATTCAGGCCATTGAATGTTTTGACAGCACGACTCGTCAGGAAATTTCTTTAAACCCTGAACATACAACCGCACAGCAAACTTTAGCGCAGATTTTGCAAGAATTTGAAAAATATGATGTGGATGTACAGCTTAAACAGATTTAAATACTTGCTCACTCCAGCGAGCTTTTTGCATTGCTATGGGATATTTCTTCCGCCAATTAAGACCCATTAGCACGTTGTCTTCTCTTAGAGATTGAATCAGCTTCTGAATATAGCTGCATACCTTAGTATCCAAGCTAGCAAATACCAAAGTATAAAAAACTCACCTAAATGGTGAGTTTTTTATGTGTTAAATCGGTGATTTCGAATAAATAAGTTCAATTTTTTTCTACCTATCTGAAGTTCACTGATTAAATTATTCGACAACGCGATAAATATTTGAAGATTTTTGGCTTTCAAATAATAGCTCAATACTCGGCAGAATCGTTTCACCATCCACCACGATATGTTCAATTTTTTTGACCAACTCAGCTGCATGATGAATGTTGTGCTCTGCAAAGGAACGCAGCATAGCTTTCGCTTCAGTCACTTGGCTAAATTGATCTTTCACCTTGATATCAATCATCTTTGACATTTTTCCTTCCTCTCTCATTATCCAATTTGCAGTTTTTTATACCATAATTAGCCAAGCGATTAATCTTCAAGATGTTAACGAATTTGGCAATGTAAACTTTTTTATCTGGAGGGATTATAATAAAAAGAATATTAAACTGAATGAATTGCGCAGACATTAAAAAAGCTCGCATTTCTGCGAGCTCTGTGTTGGATGGCTAGTGCTAGATTTATTGTCTGGTGATGAACATCAAACTCAACTAACTGTCATTGATCCGTCCAACTTATCGGTAGCGTCTTATTGGTTTTACGACCTACCATGAGTTCAATATAACAGTATTTTTTTAGCCAACAATACTCTTTTACACTTCTAAAAGAAGACTTATACAAGATTCCAATTGTCATTTTTTTAAAGCAGATTAGAATATTTCTGGCTTGTCTTACGAAGAATTTTGCATTCATATCATCTTTATCTAATTTATTGATTTCTAGAAAAATACCTTATTAAGCATACAACTTCCCGTTGCATAGACGGCTCAATACTCTCGTTCATAATCTCAATAAGCGCTTTAAAATTTAAGTTGGAATATGATTTTTCATAAATAAAAAATACTTCCGGAAAAGGACGCAATATTCAAAGAAACTGCTGTCATGAATCGATACGACTAATTTTAAAATGATTATTTTTCAAAAAATGGCGACAATTTAATCTCCCATCAATGTCAATTAACCATATTTTTGTCTGATTATTTAATAACTTACATAAGGAAATCAAAATTATTCAATTGATTTTCTGAACGTTAAATACCATATTTTTATTTGCAGCATAGTCAAATATTCAGAACCTTACTCAGCTTTTCAAATCCACCCTATTTACAGCCAAGCAATCTATAAATTCTAAATTTGATCGAAATAAAAACTCCCACTTAATGGAAATTTAATTTTATATCAACCTTAAACATTGAATATAAATGCAATAAGTTGACAAAAATAACTAATCATGCGAAAAAGTTTTTTTAGTTAACAGATGTTCACACATGCCTCGAATTGTTTCTGTACCACTTAGTTTAGAACAGCGAGAACGACTCATTTTTCTGGCCAAGCATGCAAAACATTGGCGTGAAAGACAACGTGCCCAAACTATTCTCTGGCTTTCTGAAGGTAAAAGTGTTGCGGAAGTTGCCACTCTACAAGAACGTATCCCAGAAACCATAAGGCTACAACGCCGACGTTGGGAATTGTATGAGTTTGAATCGATTAAAGAAGGTCATCGCTCAGGTCGGCCCAATACATTGATCTCAGACTATCAGGCGAAAATCCTAGATTGGGTCAATACAAGTCCACTCAATGCAGAACAAATCCGAGTCAAACTACATGAAGAATACGAAGTGTCCGTGTCTGTTGAAACCATTCGTAAGTTTTTACGTGATTCAGGTATGGTCTTCAAGCGTACCCGTCATAGCTTGAAAAAAAAGAGATCCGATTGCATTTGAACAAGCAACACAGCAGATTGAAAAATTACGAGAGCAAGCGGCACGTGGTGAAATTATATTAGGTTATGTTGATGAAACAGGGTTTTCATCTACACCTGATAACCGCTATGCGTGGACAAAGATAGGTGATGTTCATGCGGTTGATGCAATAAGATTAAAACGAGTTAATGTCATGGGGTGTTTGCTTTCAACGGGGAAACTGGTGACAAGTTGTTTACAAGAGTCAGTTACAAGCACTTGGTTTTATGCCTATTTAACTGGAATAGCTCAACAAGTAAAACAGACTTATAACCTTCCATTGGTTCTTATTGTTGATAATGCCTCGATTCATAGAAGTAAAAAGATGGCTGATTACAGAGAGCTACTTAAAAGTAACTTTTCGACGAATTTGTATTTTATTCCAGCTTATAGCCCTGAGTTAAATCGAATCGAGATGGTATGGAAGCAGATGAAATATTATTGGCGAGATTTTCAA
>NZ_JBLVOM010000239.1:0-51997 GCF_053543775.1 Acinetobacter endophylla
GAACAAAATACCCAACTCAGATATATCTGTTAATGAACGATGTTCAAAGCACTGCTTTGAACAGAGTGCAAGATTTGAAGAAAGCTAAGGCAACCATAAGACCTCAGTAAGTAATCATACCAGTTGTGCTGGCGACCATAGCAAGAGTGAACCACCTGATCCCTTCCCGAACTCAGAAGTGAAACCTCTTAGCGCTGATGGTAGTGTGGGGTTACCCATGTGAGAGTAAGTCATCGCCAGCTCATTATTCAAAACACCCCCAACCAAACGGTTGGGGGTGTTTTTTTATGCGCGGGTTTTAATCAAAAGCTTAGACACTAATTCTTTATTAAGAGAAATTCTATTTATAATTTTTAAAATATATCTATTTACTTTTCTATGCTGAATTTAGACCAGAAACTCTGTATCTTGATGTTAATTTGAACAATAAATCAGTATGGAGAAGAGGATGTTGTCGCAATTTAAAATAAAAATTCTACTCAGTTGTTGTGCTTTAGCATTTACTGCCTGTCATGCAGAGAATTCATCTTCTAGAAGTATTCAAGACGCATCTACATCAGCTGCCAAATCGGATGCAGTCTCTTTAAGCATGCAAAAATATAAGGTTGAACAGGTGGCTCAATTTAATGAGCCGTGGGCGATTACTACTTTAAATGATGGCCGACTATTGATTACTGAGCGCAAAGGAAAATTGCAGCTCTTTGATCCAAAAACCAAGAAAAAAATCGAGGTGAAAGGTATACCCCAGGTTGCGTATGGGGGCCAAGGTGGCTTAGGTGAAGTTGCTTTACATCCAGATTTTGCAAAGAATCAGTGGGTATATCTGAGCTATGCTGAACAAGGCCAAGGCGGATATGGTGCAGTGGTGATCCGGGGTAAATTAAACTTAAATCAAGCCACTCCTCAACTCACACAAATTGAACGGATCTGGACGCAAGTGCCGAAATTTTCAGGCCAGGGACATTATGCCCATCGGATTGTATTCGGGTCGGATGGTAAGTTATGGATCAGTTCAGGAGAACGTCAGCAATTCAACCCTGCACAGGATATGCAATCCAACGCCGGTAAAATTATTCGCCTGAATGATGATGGCTCAATCCCTGCCGATAATCCGTTTATGAATCAGGGTAAAATTGCCCAGCAGGTCTGGAGTCTTGGACATCGTAATCCTCTAGGCATGGCTTTTGATCCGAAAGGGCAGCTTTGGGTAATCGAAATGGGACCAAAAGGCGGCGATGAACTGAACAAGATTGTCAAAGCTAAAAATTATGGTTATCCGTTAGTGTCCAATGGCGATCATTATGATGGCAAGCCGATTCCTGACCACAGTACCCGACCTGAATTTGAGGCCCCAGCACTGGATTGGACTCCGGTAATTTCTCCTTCAGATTTAATGTTTTATACGGCTAATGTCTTCCCGAAATGGAAAAATAAAGCGATTGCGACCGGTCTGTCTTCCAAGGCGATTGTGATTGTGGATACGACCCAGACTCCAGTGAAAGAAGTCCAGCGTCTAGATATGAAGGAGCGGATTCGCGGGGTTGCTCAGGCACAGGATGGTTCACTGTGGGTGATTCAAGATGGTTCGCAAGCCGGTTTGTTAAAAATGACAGCACCTTAATCCTCTGCTTTTAGGATGCTTATCTGAAAATGAGTTATTGAAAGGTGGAATAACGCAGCATGAGCTGACCCTCTGAATGAAAGGATTTTTAAGCTGATGCTGACATGAAAGAAAAAGGCCTCTACATCCTGTGAAGGCCTTTTCATATTCTGTTAAAGGTATAATATCTGTTATACCGATCAGCATCCTGCTACGTGAATTTTTTATTTTTCTTACAAGACTTCCTGTCTTGGTATGATCTCAATATAGCCTGAAGCGATACAGCGCAATAGGGCAGTTTGGCTGCATAGATTGTAGGTCAAAGCCGACAGCCAAATTTTAAAAGATAATTTTAAAAATACTGTTTCAAAATGATCATCTGACCAAATCATAAACTGCGGTGATGATTTTGCTGTATGTTAGCGAGAGAAAACTCTTTTGATATGCATCAACTGATATAAATAAAAACGTCCATAAAATAATAAAAAGGAAACTCCTATGCCTACGATTCAAATTGAAGTTCGGCAACAATATCCTCAAGCAGTTGAGGAACAATTGCTTAACAGCGTATTTCATTGTGTGAAAACTGCCTTTCAGCTGCCTGAATATGATCGTAATATTCGTCTGGTCGTGCATGAAGCGCATCGTTTTCATTATATGAGCCATTTAGCTCAGCCTGAATATTTTACCTTGATCAGTATTGACTGTTTTGCTGGCCGCAGTCTGGAGACCAAGCGCAATTTGTATCAGCAGATGGTCAAAAGTCTCGGAGAAATCGGCATTCCTGCAGATCATATTCTGATTCATCTGAGAGAAAGTGCACTAGAAAATTGGGAGATCCGGGGAGGGCAGGCCGCCTGTGATGTTGATCTCGGCTTTAAGGTTGATGTTTGATGCATTCCGATCACTACTCTAGTTAAACCTAAAGTTTAAACAGAAAAGCCTCAACACCCTGTCGAGGCTTTTCTGGATTTGCTTCTCAGATCTGACTCCTGTCTAATCTGTCAACGTCCTGTTGATTGGCGCTTTTTATTGTTGTCGTATCGCTTTGCAGACTTCCTGTCTGTCTATGTACTCACTATAGCCTCGCATAAAATGACTGCATAGCGGCTAAACTCTGCGCTGCATGTAGGCTAAAACGTACAGGGCTGTCGTCCAGTCATTAAGCACTGACATATTGAATCAGTCTATCTACCACAGCTTTTAAGTTTTTATTATCAAATTCATTGCCTTGGAAGGAATAATCTTTGTTGCGCGCAAAGATGTCCCGGATTTCGATCACGGCATTGGTATCCACCAGTCCAAGTTGAGTGCCGACTTGACGAATCTGGTCAATTGAACGTGAGCCGTTGGTCGCACCATAACCAATATAAGCTGCCGGTTTGCCTTGCCATTCCTTGCCGAGATAATCCAAGGCATTTTTCAGGGCAGGGCTATAGCCATGATTGTATTCAGGCGTGACAAAAATAAAGGCATCGCCAAGCGCAATCTTGTCGGCCCAGTCTTGCTGTTTGGGTTGATCATAAATCCCGGTCAATGGCGGATGAGCCCCAGAAAATAGCGGAAGATCCCATTCTTTTAGATCGACAATTTCAGTTTCTAAAGTGCTAAAGGCATAACTTTTAATTTCCTGCAGTACCCAGTGTGCCACTTTAATCGCGGTACGTCCCTCACGCACACTTCCAACCACAATATAAATTTTCATGTTTCATCCTTTCTTCTGGTCTGATCATCAAATTAAATTAATCAGATTTCAGAAAGGTGACTAGAGATGATTTGTATCCGGAAAATAAAAAAGCTCCCGAAGGAGCTTTTTCAAAATCAGTCAATTAGCTGATGTTTTACATCAGTTTAATACCTTGCTGACCCGCAGGTGTCACTTTAAAGATTTCCACTTCAAAAGTGATGTTTTTGCCTGCCAATGGATGGTTAAAGTCCACTTCAGTGATGTCATCATTCACCGATCTCACCACGCCATACAAGGTCGCTTTGGCTTTGTCTTCAAACTCGATCATGTGACCTTCGATCGGACGGTCTCCAAATTTTACCGTGTCAAATTTCTGAATGTTTTCTGGATTCCATGGCCCAAAAGCATCTTCTGGTGGCAGGCTGACCGTGCGACGGTCACCGGCACGTAAGCCAATCAGTGCTTTTTCAAAACCAGGCAGTAAATTGCCATCACCAATCACCAGGCTGACCGGTTCTTCACGGCTACGGGTATTGTCAATTTCCACGCCATTTTCGATTGCGACAGAAAAGTGCAGCTCGACTTTAGAACCGTCTGCAACCCGGGTTTCTTCGTTAGGATGAATAAAATCAGTCATGTTGTGCTTGCGCCCGTTGAATTCGATGTTTTTCTAAGAAAAAGGTATCAATCAGCATCAGAATAGTGCCTACAGTAATAGCACTATCTGCGATATTGAACGCAGGGAAGTGGCTGTTCTGGTAATACACATGAATAAAATCGACTACATAGCCGAGGCTGACCCGGTCGATTAAATTACCGATGGCACCACCCAGAATCAGGGCAATCGCCAATGGTAAAATTTTCATGTCTTTTGGCATACGCATCAGCCAAAACACAAAGATTACAGACACTAAACCTGCCAGTGAAGTAAAGAAATAGCGTTGCCAACCACCGGCATCGGACAGAAAACTAAAGGCAGCACCATAGTTATGTAACAGTGTCCAATTTAAAAAGGGCAGCACAGGAACAGGATCTGCATAATTCAGATTTGTCACTGCAATCCATTTGGTCCATTGATCCAGAAGGATCGCCAGAATGGCCAGTCCAACCCACCATAAATTATGTGGATAGAACTGGAATAAGCCCTTTTTCGTGTGGGTATTAGGCATATTTTCTCTCTTCGCCTTGGCCTGTAGGAAGGTTGATGATACAACGACCGCATAGGCCAGGATGTGCAGAATGTGTATTTACATCTGGTAATACATGCCAGCAACGTACACATTTTTCGCCATCAGCCGCTGAAACTTTCACATTCAAGCCTTCAAGATCAGATGCTTCACCTTGTGCTGCATCAAACTCATTGACGATCACTTGTGATGTGATCAGTACGAAACGAAGCTCATCACTTAACTTATCTAGCACTGCTTTTAATTCAGCATTTGCCCAAAGTTCAACTTTGGCAGACAAGTTAGAACCGACAGTTTTTGCTGTACGTGCAGTTTCAATGAATTTGTTTACTGCAGATTTCACAGCAATGAGCGTTTGCCATTCAGCTTCAGATACTACATTTGCAGTTGAAGCCACAGGAATGTCATACCATTCAGCCGTGAACACGTATTTCTCTGATTGCTCAGGAATTAACGGCCAAGCTTCTTGTGCAGTAAAGCTCAGGATTGGTGACATCCAACGCACGAATGCTTGTACCAAGTGATACAACGCAGTTTGTGCAGAATGACGTGCTTGCGAATCCGCTTTCGTGGTGTATTGACGGTCTTTGATGATGTCTAAGTAAAAACCACCTAAGTCATTGATACAGAAATTCGTTAAAGCAGTGGTGACAATATGGAAGTTCATATCTTCATATGCTTTTTTAATGGTTTCTTGCACTTCAGCAGCACGTTGCAGGATGTATTGATCGAGTGCGATTAATTGATCTACAGGAAGCGCATCTGTTGATGGTTTGAAACCATTGAGGTTAGCAAGTAAGAAACGAAGCGTGTTACGGATACGACGGTAACCGTCAGACGCACGGCTAAAGATTTCTTTACCTGCGGTCATTTCATAACGGTAATCCGCAGATGCGATCCAGAAGCGTAAGCCGTCTGCACCCATATCTTTAATGATGTCTTGTGGGGTGATCACGTTACCGATCGACTTCGACATCTTACGACCTTTCTCGTCCACTACGAAACCATGCGTTAACAAGCCTTTGTATGGCGCACGTTTATTAATCGCAATCGAGGTAAGCAATGAGGATTGGAACCAACCACGGTGTTGGTCTGAACCTTCAAGGTACAAATCAGCAGGATCAGTCAATTCTTCACGTTCACGCAGTACTGCATAATGCGTTGTACCTGAGTCGAACCAAACGTCTAGCGTGTCACGCACAGCATTGTATTGTTCAGCATCATCACCAATGAACTCACGGGCATCACGGTTGTACCAACCATCAATACCTTCTTGTTCGATCAGCTTAGCCACTTCTTCGATCAGTTCAGGCGTACGTGGGTGCAATTCATTGGTGTCTTTGTGTACGAAGAACGGAATTGGCACGCCCCAAGTACGTTGACGTGAGATACACCAATCCGGACGACCTTCAATCATCGCTTGGATACGGTTTTTACCCCAGTCCGGTACAAAGCTGATCTCGTTTTCAATCGCATTCAAGGCATTTTGACGTAGACCTTTAGCATCCATGCTGATAAACCATTGTGGTGTCGCACGGAAGATAATCGGGGTTTTATGGCGCCAGCAATGCGGGTAGCTATGCTTGATCACTACATGTGCCCAAAGCTTGGTTGCTTCAGTTAATGCTGCAATAATTTTTGGATTGGCTTTGTAGATATGCTCGCCTGGGAAGATAGGCGAAGTTGGTAAATACACACCATTACCACCGACTGGGTTTTCAACTTTGAGGTTGTACTGTAAGCCAACTTTATAGTCGTCCACACCGTGACCCGGTGCAGTATGTACAGCACCTGTACCGCTCGCATCGGTGACATGTTCACCCAAAATCACTGGCACTTGGCGTTCAGCAATTAAAGGATGTCGAAGAACTAAATTCTCAAGTTTTGCACCTGTGAATTCAGCAAGCACTTCAAACGCAGTAAAGCCATAACGCTGAGTCGCAGACTCAACCAATGATTTCGCCAAAATGAAGTTTTGTGCAGCTTTATCTTCGGCTGTTGCTTTCACCAGTTGGTATTCAAGCTCAGCATGTAATGCAACCGCTTGGTTGGCAGGCATCGTCCAAGGTGTTGTGGTCCAGATCACGATATCGGTACGATCAGCAACGTCTACGCCTAAACGAGCAGACAAATCAGCTAAATCAACAACAGTGAAACCGACATCAATTGCATCCGATTTTTTATCTTCATATTCAACTTCAGCTTCAGCCAATGATGAACCACAGTCCAGACACCAGTTGACTGGTTTAAGACCTGGCTCGATATGACCTGCTTTCGCGATTGCACCCAGTGAACGTACGATGTCGGCTTCTTGTTTGAAGTTCATCGTTAGGTAAGGATTGTCCCAATCACCGAACACACCCATACGTACGAAGTCTTTCTTTTGAAGCTCAACTTGGGTGTAGGCATATTCACGACACGCTTTACGGAAAGTTGAAGCATCAACTTTTACGCCGACTTTACCGACTTTTTCTTCGACTTTCAGTTCGATTGGCAAACCGTGACAGTCCCAACCCGGTACATATGGCGCATCAAACCCGTCCATGACACGGCTTTTGATAATGATGTCTTTGAGTACTTTGTTGACCGCATGACCCAAATGGATTTGACCATTGGCATAAGGAGGGCCGTCATGAAGCACGTATTTTTTCTTGCCAATACGCGATTCACGAATCTGCTGATAAATGTTGTCGGCATACCACTCTTCTAACCATTTCGCTTCACGTACTGCCAAATTTGCTTTCATTGCAAAGTCAGTACCTGGGAGGTTTAGCGTGGCTTTATAGTCCACTGCATTTTCAGGAGTTTGCTTATCGCTCATGCAAGTCGTCTTCCAATCTAATCAGTTATGTCACTGACACGTTTTACAATAAAAATATGGGATATTAAAAGGGAAATGTGGGGTGATTTCGACGAAACTCAAGCAGTTTCTCGACATCATCATCAATTCCGGCTTTTAGCGCTTCAAGCGAAGGATAGTCCTTTTCGCCATGTAAGTAGTTTAAGAACGTCACCCGCATCAACAGGCCATACAGATTAGCAGAAACATCTGGAAAATGTACTTCTAATCGCCACTCTGGATGTGCTTGTTTAATGGCAGGACGTGTGCCGACATGACCTGCCCCAAACAGGGCAGTCGGGTCATAACCCGCAATACCGGTTTGCGTTGCAGAGTCGGATTTTACTTTGTCTTTTAAGGATTGGGTTTCGCAAATGACTTCAACCCCATAAATTCCTTTGAGGCAGGGCTTATGACGGTTGAGCCGTACATTAATAGTAGGAAAATCAATGGTTCGACCAATCTGATCACCGTATTGCACCCGCCCGGTAATGCTATAAGGACGCCCCAGCAATTGTGCGGCCAAGGCTAAATCACCGGCTTGCAAGGTCTGGCGAATCCGGGTGGAACTGACGCGTTCACCATCCAGAGCAATGGTATTTAAATTGGTCACTTTAAAGCCGTAATTGCGCAGGAATTCACTGTTGCCTTGGCGGTTTTTACCAAAGTGAAAATCATCGCCTAAGACCAGATGCCGGGCATTCAGTTTTTCTTTTAAAATGTCGGCAAAGGCTTCTGCAGTCAGACTGCGAAAAGTATGGTCAAATTTCGCCACAGCGATATAGTCCACACCCAGCTCAGTCAGGTATTCAACTTTTTCACGCAACGATGAAATACGCGGTGGGGCCTCATAACCCTGAAAGTATTCAAGCGGTTGCGGCTCGAAAATCATCACTACAGATTTTAAACCCTGTGCTTCAGCCACCTGTTGCAGCTGACGGATCATCGCCTGATGGCCTAAATGCACGCCGTCAAAATTACCGATGGTCACGGCAGTTTTGGGTAATTCAGAATGAGAGGCTAAAGCATTTAGACGGAGCAGCTGCATGGGCAAATCAAGTGCTTAGAAATATCGAGAGGCTATATATTGCCATAATCTCGCGCTTTCGTCTTGCTGTTGTGTTTTTATGCAATATTTTTCTTGAAAATTCATCTTCCTTGGAATTAAGCCGGCTGGTTTTTCTACGCGCTAAGTATGTCTGATCAGGGTACTGGTGCTTTTCATTCAGACATTTTTGTTTTCTAATGTCAGGGTTTTTCTTGATATCAGGTGTTTCGAATGTCCGATCTGGCGCTCATCATGGCTCTACCCAATGAATCCAAAGGCTTGTTTGAAGCAGAAGGCATTCGGGTGCATTACAGCGGGATTGGTAAAGTCAATGCGGCTTTTAAAGCTTTTGAGGTGATTCAGAACACCGGTTGCAGTACCTTGCTGAATTTGGGAAGCGCGGGGAGTTCACATTTCAATGCGCATGAACTGGTCGAAGTCACGCAATTTGTACAGCGTGATATGGACGTTTCACCCCTCGGCTTTGAGGTCGGCATGACCCCGATGGATCAGCATTTCCCGGGTGCCATTGAGCTGGATTCTTTCTTTGACCATTTGCCGAAAGGGATTTGTGGGACAGGCGACAGCTTTGAAACCGGTATTTCAAAAGTGGCGTGTAATTTGGTCGATATGGAAGGCTATGCCTTGTCCAAAGTCTGTAAAAAGCTGGGCGTTCGGCTGATTTCAGTGAAATACATTAGTGATGGAGCCAATGAGACTGCGCATCTGGATTGGGAAGAAAATCTGTTATTGGGTGCGAAAAAATTATTAGATTTATATCAAATGGTAAAATAAATAGGAAAGTTAAGTTTGCTCGGCGACCATAGCAGCTATGGTCGTGTGCCAATCAGAAGCGCTTGCTTATTTATCCGTACGTGGAATCACGCCGTATAACATCATGTGTACCGTATGCTGGATAATGCGTTGCTGCATGCTGCGGTTACGCAAAGTTTTACCCGTGACCATTTCCATTTGAGTGGCAAAGTCTGCATAGTTCTGGGTAATCGCCCAAATATTCAGAATCAGTAACTCAGGATCAATATCTGCAGAAATCTTGCCTTGCTCCTGCCAGTTGGAAATCACTTTGGCTTTACGCTTAACCAGTTTTTTCAGCGGACCTTTTAAAATTTCCAGAATATGCGGTGCACCTTGAATCACCTCCAAAGCAAATAAACGGGATGCTTTAGGCTGGGTACGCGACACTTCAATTTTTTGCATCAAATAATTGGTGATCGCTTCTTCAGGTTCAAGTTCAGCTTCAAGGGTTTGTAAAGGCGCCAGCCATTTTTGTAGAACGGTGGTTAATACCTCGACATACAGGGCTTCTTTATTTTCATAATAATAGAAAATATTCGACTTATGCATTTCTGCAATTTGTGCGATTTCATCCAGACTTGCCCCATTAAAACCATATAGGGAAAATACGTCTAGTGCAGCATTTAGCAGCTGATTGCGTTTTTGAGTACTCTTTTTTTGTTCCATTAGCAAATATAAAAAACAATGAAAAAGGGAATCCTCAATTGTACGGCAAATCATCAGATTTGTGCACACAGTCACAGGCTAATTTTTTGAATAATGATGATTTATTCTCTAGATCAATATTTAAAATAGGCTAAATGCATCTACACCAGAAGAAAAATTCAAGTTTCTGAAAATACTTCATTTATTCATCTTTTTTCTTCATTAATTGGAGAGAGGAATAATACTGAAATGAATCTGATAAAAATATCTTCTTATTGAGATAAACGCATTTTTGTAAGAATAAGACCCAAAACCATGCGCGATTTTGGGTGGGATTAAGTATTTAGGTCGCTAAAACTGCCTGCAAGACCTGCTGTTCCAGTTCTGCAAATGTCACAGTTTTTTGCCGGGGACGTGGCAAATTGACCCTAAACTCTTTGGCAATATGGCCTTTGTCCAGTAAGATAATCCGGTCTGCCAGTTGCACGGCTTCACTGACATCATGCGTGACCAGAATGGCGGTAAAGCCTTGCTCGGTCCAGAGACGTTCAATCAGGTTCTGCATTTCCAGACGTGTCAGGGCATCCAGGGCGCCGAGCGGTTCATCCAGCAGTAGAATACGCGGCTGATGCGATAATGCCCTCGCCAAGGCGGTACGTTGCCGTTGTCCTCCAGAAAGCTGTGAAGGCCACAGTCCAGCTTTTTCTTTGAGTCCGACCTTTTCCAGCATTTGCGAAGCTTTGGCATGCTGCTCCTTCGGTAAACCGAGTTGAACATTCTGTTCGATGCTGCGCCAAGGCAGCAGGCGAGGATCCTGAAACATCACCCGGATATCATCTGCAGTAATGCCTTCACGAATATGCCGGGCGGACTTAAACTTGATTTCACCGTAGCTTTGCTGTTCCAGGTCGGCAATCAAGCGCAATAAGGTACTTTTACCACAACCGCTGCGACCGACAATCGCCAGAAATTCACCCGGTTGTATATGCAGGTCCAGATCTTCTAAGACTTTGACTGAACCATAAAACTTGTGCAGCTGTTCAATGATAATTTCGGCACCGATCACTGCAGCGGGATTAATATCTGCCGTAGGTTGTTCCAGTGGCACAATCGGGTCATTGGCATGACGCCCTAAACTAAGATCAGTCATCACATGCTCCTCATTTATTCTTTATTTTTGATAGCCGGCATGCCAGCGCAGCAGGAATCGTTCTAAAGCCACGGCCAGAACATCGGCCAGTTTACCCAGCAGGGCATACAGTAAAATACCTACCAGAACCACATCGGTTTGCAAAAAATCACGTGCATTCATGGTCATATAACCAATACCAGACTGAGCAGAAATAGTTTCGGCAACGATTAACAGTACCCAGACCAGACCTAGAGAAAAACGCAGTCCGACCAGAATTGACGGCATCGCACCCGGCAGAATAATTTCTTTATACAGTTGCCAGCGAGTTAAGCCATAGCTTTTGCCCATCTCAATGAGTTGTGGATCGACCGAGCGGATGCCATGATAGGTATTGATATAAATTGGGAAAAATACACCAATCGCCACCAAAAACAATTTGGCAGATTCATCAATCCCGAACCATAAGATGACTAGGGGAATGAGTGCCAGTGCAGGAATATTGCGGATCATCTGCAAGGTGGTGTCGAGCAGGGTAGAGGCAGTTTTGGATGAACCATTTAACAGACCCAGCAATAGGCCCAAACCACCACCTACCAATAATCCGCTGATGGCACGTCCTGCACTGACTTGCACATGCGTCCACAGTTCACCGCTGAGCAATAAATTCCAGAAGGCTAAAACCACGGCACTCGGTGCAGGCAGAATCCGGCTTTCCAGCAGGCCTGTGCTAGAGGCAATTTGCCAAACTGCAATCAAGAAAATTGGAACCAGCCAGGGCAGCAGATGCTGCCCCAGAATTGTTCCACGTGAAACCTGCTTTGGGGTCAGGGTTTCAACGGAAACGACTTTTGACATTAAGCAGACTCCTTAATTTTCTCAGCCTGCTTGTTCTCGTCCGGTGTGTAGTTGTTCGCCACGATTTCACCAAATGGACCGGTCAAGTTTGGTTGAGTGAGTTTTTGCTGGGTTTCCAGTGGAAGTAAAGGGAATACCAGTTCTGCAAAACGGATGGATTCTTCCAGATGTGGATAGCCTGAGAAAAGAAAGGTGCTGATCCCCAGATCGGCATATTCCTGGATACGTGCAGCGACAGTTTCCGGATCGCCGACCAGTGCCGTACCTGCACCACCACGAACCAGACCCACACCTGCCCAGAGGTTTGGAGAAACTTCGAGTTTGCTGCGATCGCCATTGTGCAGTTCTGCCATACGGCGCTGACCGACCGAGTCCATGGATTTGAACTTGGCTTGGGCTGCAGCGATAGTGGCATCATCCACATATTGAATCAGTTCTTCAGCCGCCGCCCAGGCCTGCTCATTGGTTTCGCGTACGATCACGTGTAAACGGATCCCGTAATTCAGTTCACGACCTTTAGCTGCGGCCTTGGCTTTTACCACTGCAATTTTTTCTTTGACTGCGGCCGGTGGCTCGCCCCAGGTCAGGTAAGTGTCGACCTGATCCGTAGCCAGTTCAATGGCATCATCTGATGAACCGCCAAACCATAAAGGCGGATGTGGCTGCTGGATTGGTGGATACAGCAATTTTGCCTCGTCGACACTTAAGCGTTCGCCATGGAAGCTAAAGCTTTCACCGGTATGTGAGCGTTTTAAAATTTCACGCCAGATGGTGGTGTATTCGGTCGCCGTTTTATAACGGGTTGTGTGATCTTCATAGACGCCATCACCTTTTAGCTCCTGCTCGTCACCGCCAGTCACCAGATTCAGCAGTACTCGGCCATTAGACAAGCGGTCAAAGGTCGCGGCCATACGTGCAGCCAGTGCCGGCGTGGTCACGCCTGGACGCAATGCCACCAGGAATTTTAATTTTTTGGTCGCATCAATCAGGCTGGCTGCAGTTAACCATGGATCTTCACAAGAACGGCCAGTCGGAATCAGGACACCTTCATAACCTAAGTTATCTACCGCAACGGCAATCTGCTTCATGTAGGCATGATCTACAACACGTGCGCCCTTGCTGGTGCCTAAGTAACGACTGTCGCCATGAGTGGGGATAAACCAGAAAATTTTCATGTAATATTCCTTAAATTGAATGATCTTGTTTGCTCATCAATGTGTGGCCGCTGGCGACCAGATCTGTTGCTGGACGCTGATGGTTTTGGGAATCAGTTGAACCTGCTGGAAGAGATCGGCAATATTCTGTTGAGCTTTGATCACTTCCGTCGTTAATGGTTGTACCGGCGAAGGTTTAAGACGACGCTCAAATGCAATCTTCGCTACATCCGGTTTCAGACCGGTACTTTTCTGATAGATATCTAGAGCTACAGCCTGGTTTTTAAGAATCCACTGGTCAGAGGCATTTAAAGCCTGAATAAACTTCCCGGGACTATCCGGATGCTTCTGAATAAATTCGGGATTGCCGATATAAAAGGAGTAGGTTTGTGGAAAGTCACTGGATTCAATCAGCACCTTAACCTTGCTGTCGAACTCGGCTGCACCCAGAAAGGGATCCCAGATTGCCCAGGCATCAATGGCTTTTTTGTCAAAAGCAGCACGTGCATCCGCAGGGGGAAGCCAAATGGCTTGAATCTCTGACCACTCCAATCCTGCTTTTTCCAGGGTTTTGGCCAGAAGTTCATGGGCACTTGAACCTTTTTGAACCGCGATCCGTTTTCCTTTCAACTGTTGAATGTTTTGAATCGCACTGTCTTTCGGCACGACCACGGCCAAAGAATTTCCCGCCACTTTTTCAAAGGCCACGTAGCTCAGGGCTTTGTCTGCCGCCTGTGCAAAAATAGGCGGAGTATTTCCCACATAGCCATAATCCACTGCACCGACCGCTAAGGCTTCCAGCATTTGTGGACCTGCCGGAAACTCTTTCCATTCAATTTTGGCACTCGGGAATTGTTGTTCTAATAGCTTTTCATCGCGTGCCACCAGCAGATTCAAGGCTGATTTCTGAAAGCCAATCGCAATGGTTTTTACCGGTTGTGTTGCTTTGGTGTCTGCAGCAGTCTTTTGCTGTGCTTCCTGTTTCTGACAGCCAGTCAGACTAAAGCTCAATAACGCTAAACTGATATAAGAAACTGTTTTTAAATGACTCATCTTTATTCTCGAATTATTCTGCTGTTATTTAATAATTGCTGCATCAATATTCAGCTTTTGTGGAATCAGCTGCTGCGCATAAAACGCATCGGCGACCTGTTGCTGTTTTTGAATCACGTCAGTCGTGAGGGGTTTAACACCGAAGCCCATGCGTGAAATAGAGGTTTTTAAGACATCGACGGCTAGACCTGTCGGTTTTTGCAGGAGCTGAGCGGCAGCGTCCTGATTTTTTGCGACCCAGTCCGTGGTCAGGTTTAGTTCATTGACAACCGCCTGTACCACCTGAGGATGGCTTTCTGCGAACTTGCGATCTGCCAGATAGAATTGGTGGTTGCTCACCACATTTTCACCGCTGGCAATGACACGCGCACCAATCTGATGTTCAGCAGCTGCAAAGAACGGATCCCAGATGACCCAGGCATCAACTGCACCACGTTCAAATGCAGCACGTGCATCGGAAGGTGGTAGATAAATCACTTCAATATCACCGAGTGTCAGCTTGTTGGCTTCCAGAACTTTTAACAGCAGGTAATGCACATTTGAACCTTTGTTCAGGGCTACCCGTTTGCCTTTCAGATCCTGAATAGACTGGATTGGTGAATCTTTCGGTACAATCAAGGCTTCGGCCTTAGGTGCTTGCGGCTGATTGGCCACATAGACCAGATTTGAGTTGGCCGCCTGGGCAAAAATCGGTGGTGCTTCACCGGCTTCACCAAAAGAGATGCTGCCGACATTCAGGCCTTCAAGCAATTGCGGGCCAGCCGGAAATTCTACCCATTTCACATTGACCCCTTGCTGTTTTAAGCTGGTTTCCAGCGTACCGCGTTCTTTTAAAATAGGTAATACGCCGTATTTTTGGAAACCGATATTCAGGGTAATGGTCTCTTCTTTTTTCGAGCAGCCTGAAAGCATCATGACACCCACCATCGCAGTACCAAGTACCACAGTCTTTGCTAAAAACTGAACATGAGATTGGCGCATGAATCAAAACTCCCGAAAATGACAAACTAGTGAATGAAAACTTAGACACACGCTAATCGTTTTTGTTTTTTCAAAAAAATAACTATTCAGGAATTTCTAATGAAGAAAAAAGGTAAATAAAAAAGCGCAAAACTTATGCGAAAAAGTGATTTATATAAAAATGAATATTTACTATTTAAGTTAATCAAACTTATGAAATTTATAATTATTTCTTTAAATCTAATCTGCTGATATGTTTAGCTGAAAAGCAGCATTGCAATTTTAAAATTTAAATCGAGATTGCCAGATATCTTTATCTAAAATTAA
This sequence comes from Acinetobacter endophylla, assembly GCF_053543775.1. NCBI lineage: Bacteria > Pseudomonadati > Pseudomonadota > Gammaproteobacteria > Moraxellales > Moraxellaceae > Acinetobacter > Acinetobacter endophylla. The sequence goes on from NZ_JBLVOM010000239.1 coordinate 15,304, forward strand.
GCTAAGGCACCAAAAGAAAAAGTCACTTTAAAGTGACTTTTTGCAAACAATGGAATTGCGTTGATAATTATAAAAAGCCTGACGGGCATCCGGCAGATCATCGACTGAAGCCGGTTCAAAGCCCTGTTCCAGAAACCAGTGCGCGGTGCGGGTGGTTAGAATAAACAGCTGCTGAATCTGCATGCTTTTGGCTTTTTCTTCAAGATAATGCAGGATCTGGCTACCCCGGTTAGACTTGCGATAACTTGGATGTACTGCAACGCAGGCGATTTCTGCAGAACGCAATTCATCACCCGTGGTCGGAATCGGGTAGAGGGCGGCACAGGCCAGAATCATGCCGTCCCGTTCGATTACGGCAAACTGGTTGATTTCATTTTCCAGACGTTCACGGGAGCGATAAACTAGAATACCTTCTTCTTCCAATGGACGCAGCAAACCGATCAGGCCACCGACATCCTGAATATCTGCCATCCGCACTTCTTCATAATGTGCATCGGTGACCAGAGTGCCGGAACCATCACGGGTAAACAGTTCTTCCAGCAGGGCACCATCATAGGCATAAGAAATCAGATGCACCCGATGTACGCCGTTCATGGAGGCTTCCTGTGCGGCTTTTAACTGTAATCCTCTTTCCAATGCATCTTGCTCGACCGGAATAAAATCATCCAGTTGTTGCGGTGTCACTTCGCGTTTGAGTTGGCCGTTACTGTCCATCAGACCATGCTGCTTACCGAGAAAAATCAGTTTATCTGCCTTGAGGCGAATCGCAGTTTTGGTAGCGACTTCTTCAGCCAGCAGATTAAAAACTTCTCCGGTAGTGGAATAACCGGTCGGGCCAAGCACCACAATATTATGACTGTCCAGATGGCGCTGAATCGCATCGGTATCAACCGCGCGCACTTCACCGGTCAACTGAAAATCGATACCATCGCGGATGCCATACGGCTTGGCGGTGACAAAATTCCCTGAAACGGTATCAATCCGGGCGCCATACATCGGCGAATTGGCCAGTCCCATAGACAGCAGTGCTTCAATTTGTAGGCGGATCGAACCGACGGCATTCATCACGCAGCTTAAAGATTCACGTGTGGTGACCCGACGCTGCTGGTAAAAAGGCGTCGTAATCTGGCTTTGAGCCAGATTCTGGTTAATTTGCGGACGTGCACCATGTACCAGAATCAGCCGAATGCCTAAAGAATGTAATAAAGCAATATCGTGAATAATATGCTGAAAGTTATCATTTAAGACGGCTTCGCCATCAAACATGATTACAAAGGTTTTATTGCGGTGCGCATTGATATAAGGCGCAGAATGGCGAAACCAGTGCACATATTGCAAAGTTGTGCTTTGTGACGTTTCTGCTGAAGTCATGCTGTGCCCATTTCAATGATTGAAGATCCAGCTTTGATTCTAATGAAAAAAAATGCAAGTGGAAGTGCAGATATAAAAAAACACCTGAAGGGGACTTCAGGTGTCTGCAAGACGAGCAGTAATGGAGAAAGCTTAGTTAATGATTCGTACAATTTTGTTGGTACGCTCATTGACCAGAACGTAGTCATTGTTGACCTTGTACCATTGCTGGAAACGACCGGTATTTGGCAAACGGCGTGCTTCGCGATCACTTACTTCAAAACGGTTGTTGTCATATTGGCGAGGTAAAGTTTGTCCTACGCGCCAGTCACGGCTTGGATTGACCATACGGTTGTTATGACGGCGGTCATCATTCCAGCGACGGTCGTCATTCCATTTCTTGCTGTCTTTGGCATTCCAGTGTGGCGCCGGTTTATGCGGATTATGGTCATAACGCGAGTCATGCTGTGGTGCTGCCATTGCAGAAGTAGCTAACAAAGCACTTAGAGATAACGCGATTGTAGTTAAGACTTTTTTCATGGCTCTCACCTTAAGATGTATATCTAATTTCGATGAGACTAAATTAGCGAACAAGTACATAGAAAGCGTGAGGGCTATTTAGTTAAATTGTTAAATTCATGAAGAAATTTAGTAGATGAATCACGCAGTCTGAAAACTGGAAAAGCAGCAAGATTTGCGGATAAACAATTTTCAGCCAGTGAAATAAAAAAGCCCAAACATCGTTGGGCCTGAAAGAAGATTAAATTTGAATGCTCTTATGAACTAGTCACCCACAATCCGGATAATGCTGTTGTTTTCAGAATCCACCAGAATGTAGTCATTATTGACTTTGTACCATTGCTGCTTGCGGTCAGGTCGAGGCAGGCGATGGTCTTTGTATTCAACTTTATAGCCATTGCCACGATAATGCTGCGGCATTACATAACCTGGCTGCCAGCGTAACTGTTGCAAGCGTTTCACCCCGCGTTCTTCACGCATACGGCGGTTATCCTGCTGCTCTTCCTCTCGGAACTCACGGGCTTTCTTCTTGTCATGACCATGACGTGAATCCATACGGGATTCATCATTGAAATGAGGGGCAGCGATGACGACATTGCTCAGCATGAATGTACTGCAAGAAATTGCCAGTGCCACCAAAACCTTTTTCATGTTGAACCCTCATTAAATTGTTCATCTTCTACAGCGCCTAATGTACGGAAAAATTGCAGAGAAACTGTGAAGAACAGGCACAATTTTTATAACAAATGCAGAGATATTATGATGATGTCATGTTTTTACATGACTATATGCGACGGCATCACTTCTATAAAGTAGCCTACCGAGCCATGTCCTTATCTCATCAAAGCAAGGGCCAACATGCAAGCGAAAATCGATGATTTAGCTCAAAAAAACAGCATTGAGTCAGCGAGAAAAAAGTTCATGATTTAATGAAACGGCAAAGAATTTTGCCAGTTTAGTTTGAGATTAATTCCATTGTTCTGCCAAACTCTGCAAGGACTGGATTGCTTCAGCCACCGATTCAGCTTGAAGAGCATCATCAAGTGCCACAATCAATGCTTCAGATAACTGCAACTGTTCAATCCGGTGAATCGTTTCAATTTTACGTTTTTGGTCAGCCATGCTGCGCTCCTGATTTGATCTATCTGTGGTTCAAGAAAGCATAGTTCAATGAGTTTGATTTGGAAAACCGTATAATTTTATATATTTAATATGTAAATCCGATTTATTGTTATTTTTTGCAGGATTTTAAGAAAAAAAGGGCACTTTATCGAAAAGTGCCAAGATTATTCAATGACCCGACTTTTAATAAGCGTAGTTCAGGTCAGTATAATCGTTGAGTGATTTTTGCACATGCGCCTGAATAAAGGCACGTACATCTTCGGCCGTCATGGCTTTACCCTGATTGCTGATGACATGCTCGATTTCAGGTTGTCCTTCAATTTGAATGCGATAAACAAAGTGCTTGGCCAGACGATAACTGTCGTCTAATTTTTCAATGCCAGTCACATAATAATAGGCATGTTCAAAATTCAGATCCTGATGTGAAAATACAAATTGCTCGAACAATTTGAGTTTCTGAGCATTTTCGAGTGCTTTGATGTCATCCACGATACTGGCTTCAAACTTGGTGCCGTATTTCTCTGAAATAGGCTGTTGATCAATCAGCAGCGACACCATGCCATCGTCTAAATGGGTCACCGTAATATTGTTTAATTCAGTCATGATGCACTCGAGTGAAATATAGTGGGGCTTAGTATGCTGTTATTTTAATGAAACTCAATGCGAGCGGGGTGAACTTACTTAAGATTTATGCGCTGAATATGACTAAAAATGAAATAAAAAGGGAGCGATTGCTCCCTGAATGACAGACAGAATAATTTAATCCTGTGCATCAATACTCTGGCCATTCATATGCAGGCTGTCATTACCCATCAAATATAGATAAGCCGGCATGATTGAATCGGGGGTAGGCAGGGTTTTCGGATCTTCATTCGGATAGGCCTTGGCGCGCATGGCAGTCCGCGTTGCCCCGGGATTGATGCAGTTATAACGGATATTCGGATGTACCTGCTCTTTGGCAAATAACTGGCTTACCGCTTCAATAGCAATTTTAGAAACCGAATACGCACCCCAGCGTTCGCGGGCTTCGCGGCCTACACCTGAGCTGGCAAAAACCACAGAAGCATGTTCGGATTTGGATAATAACGGTAACAGCGCTTGGGTCATGACAAAGGGTGCACGCAGATTGACCGCCATCACATCATCCCAGACATTGACCGGATAATCCGCCAAGGGAACCCGTTCGCCTAAAATGCCGGCATTGTGCAGAATGCCGTCCAAACGACCAAACTGACGGTCTAGCGTATCGAGCAAAAGCTCATAATCACGTTCTGACGCACTCGATAGTTGTAGCGGCAAGATGGCAGGTTGCGGCGCACCCAAACTTTCAATTTCATCATAAATGACTTCGAGTTTGTTTAAGGTACGCCCATGCAGCACCACAGTTGCGCCATGCAAGGCATAACTGATTGCTGCTGCACGTCCAATGCCATCGCCCGCACCTGTGATTAGGATGATACGATCCTTGAGCAGATCGGGGCGAGGTTGATATGCTGAATATTTCATTATCTACCTCCTCACTTCTTATTATTTAGTGTTAAGCGTTCAAGATACCGCAGTATGCTGCTTCAGTACTAGTGTCTGAATCAATTGATGTAATTCTGTCACAGTATGCACGATATGGTCGGCCTGCCAGGCGTTTAAATCGTCTTTGTATTGCAACGGCAAATAACCATAAGCAGCCAGAATGGTCAGCATCTGGGCATGACGGCCGGCATCAATATCTCGGGGATGATCTCCGACATAGATACAGTCTTCCGCGGCAAGATTCAGTTGCTTGGCTGCCAGATACATCGGTTCAGGATCGGGTTTGGTCCGAGTGACATCTTCCGGACATACCAGCACTGCGCAGCGTTCACTCAGGTTCAGCGCTTGCAGTAAAGCCTCGCTGAGCCAGCGCGGTTTATTGGTCACAATCCCCCAAGGAATGTCATTTTCCTCTAGCTGTTCAAGTAATGGATACATCCCATCAAACAGATCGGTATCGACCGCAATATCTGCGCCATACATATCCAGAAAACGCTGACGATGGGCTAGAAATATCGGATCTTCCAGTTGCAGTTCCGGATAAACCAGTTTCACCATAGCACGAGCACCTTCGGAGACCTGGGTGCGAATCAGCTCGGGTTCAACCAGTGCGCGGCCTTCTTCACGGCACATCTGCTGGATAATCCGGATAAAATCGGCAGCGGTATCAATTAGGGTACCATCGAGGTCAAATAAAACGGCTTTCATGCTATGGTCTCTGCTGCGCTATCTTTCACGGTATAGACCATATAGTTCACATCAACATTCGGTGCCAGCCAATAACGCTTGGTCAGCGGATTATAGTGCAGACCAGTCATGTCTTTAAGCTTTAAACCTGAGTTGCGAATGTCATGTGCCAGTTCAGACGGCTTGATAAATTTGCTGTAATCATGGGTGCCTTTGGCCAGCATGCGCAAGACATATTCTGCCCCGATAATCGCAAATAAATAGGACTTTGGATTACGGTTAATGGTCGAGAAGAATACATGACCACCTGGCTTGACCAGCTTGTGACAGGCCTGAATAATCGATGCCGGATCTGGCACATGCTCTAGCATTTCCATGCAGGTCACGATGTCATATTGGCCAGCCTGTTCCTCTGCCAGTTGCTCAACCGGCACCTGACGATATTCAATATTGTTCACACCTTCCTGTTCGGCATGGATGCGTGCCACATTTAAAGGGGCTGCGCCCATATCAATCCCGAGTACATCGGCACCGCGTCGCGCCATGCTTTCGGCCAGAATACCGCCACCACAGCCGACATCCAGCACTTTTTTGCCGCTCAGGCCTCCGGCATGTTCATCAATCCAGTTTAAACGCAGTGGATTAATCATGTGCAAGGGGCGGAACTCGGAATGCTGATCCCACCATATAGCTGCAAATGCTTCAAACTTGGCAATTTCTTGTGGATCAACATTCAATTGCGACATCGGTGTCACCTCAATCAGTCATGATTAGCTAAAAATATATATGTGCCGAATGGCCAGAGAAACTGATTTAAAACCTTGAAAATCAGTTCGATGGTTTAGTGTAGCGATTCTGGCAGAAAAAGCGATAAAAGCAGCAAAAAAGTTCACAGAATGAAAACGAAACCGGCATAATTGATTTATAGTGAACACATAAACTAAGCATAATGATTTAGAGGACGATAATCCGAATGAAAAAATTCCTTTTAGGCACTGTTGCCGCATCTGTTTTGGCCTTTTCAGGCAATGCTATGGCCAATTTTGTGGCAGGTCAGGACTATCAGGTGGTTGCAAAACCAGTCAAAGTCGAAAAACCGGGCAGAATTGAGGTACGTGAATTCTTCTGGTACGGCTGTGGTCACTGTTTCGCGCTTGAACCACATATGCAGGGCTGGTTGAAAAAATTACCAAAAGATGTACGTTTTGTACGTACGCCGGCTGCAATGAATCCACTCTGGGAACAGGCAGCACGTGCTTATTATGTGTCTGAAGCATTGGGTGTGCGTCAAAAAGCACATTTACAATTATTCCATGATATTCATGACAAGCAACGTCCAATTTTAGAACAGGCACAACTGGCTAAGTTCTATACCCGCTATGGTATTTCTGAAGCAAAATTTAACAGCACCTATAAATCTTTCCCGATCACTTCGAAAATTGCCCAAGCCAAAAATCTGGCTGCTCAGTATCAGTTAAGTGGTGTTCCGGCAGTGACCGTGAATGGTAAATATATTGTGCAGGGTAATGATGCCAAAGTCATTCAGGTGGTGAATTACCTGATCGAGAAAGAGCGTAAAGCCAAATAAGTCTGAACTGACGATCAGTAAAAAAAACCTGCATCATGATGCAGGTTTTTTTTATTTAGACTGGAGGAATGACCGCTTCATTGAGCACAGGGCTTGCGGTTTCAACTGTTTCGGCAGGTCGCCGGTACCAGTGCAAAATGCCACGCAGCAAGAGTTGCATCTGTAGCACACTTTGGGTTTTAAAGGCATTGGATTGGGCGCGGCGCAGATCTGGATCAGCCTGATGCTGCAGATGAATCCAGCCCATGGCCCAGTTCAGAAACAGCTCAATCAGCATCTGTGCCAGAGCCTGCAAGTCCTGTGGTGCCTGAATATGTCGGGTAGATTGCATCTTGGCCAGTTCATGCATGACATCTTCAGCCAGAAAATGAATTTCCCGTTCAATTCCGGCACGTAATACGTCCGAACCGCCCCAACGTTCTGCCACAAAAAAAATCCAGGGTTCAGGATGGTATTCGACCGCCTGAAAAAAGAGTTCAAGTCCCGTGTGAGTTCGGGTATTCGGCTGATACAGATAAGCCTGTCCCAGCTGATTGAGGACACCCTTGATATGAATCGCAACCTGATCCAGCAATTCCAGGCCCAGCTGGTTCATATCCTGAAAGTGCCGATAGAACGCCGTCGGTACCAGTTCGACCGCATTCGCAACTTCACGCAGACTGATCGTGCTGAAAGCACGACCCTGACTGCTGAATGCTAGTGTCGCATCGAGTAGTGCCTGATGACTTTGCTGCTTGCGATCTTCACGTAAGGACATAAATGGGTTTCCTGTCACTGGCTTCCCTCATAGGGAGTTTTAGTCTAGCAAAAATTAAATCAAATCGTATTGCCACAGATCGGCAGAATTTTGACATCTCGTAGCGAGCTGATGCATTGATTTTGTAAATGAATCACCAGGCTGCCTAATCTTGGCAAAGGCTTCTGCTATACTGAGCCGCAATTATTTTGAACCCATACAGGACTTATTATGCGTATCGACCAGCGAGCATTAGATCAATTACGTGAAGTGAAAATTACCCGTAACTATACACGTTATGCGGAAGGCTCTGTATTGGTTGAATTTGGTCATACCAAAGTACTCTGTACTGCCAGTGTGGATAGTTCTGTACCGCGTTTCCTCAAAGGTCAGGGCCAAGGCTGGGTGACTGCTGAATATGGCATGTTGCCACGTTCAACTCATACCCGTAGTGACCGTGAAGCGGCACGTGGCAAACAGAGTGGCCGTACCCAGGAGATTCAGCGTCTGATTGGTCGTAGCTTGCGCTCAATGGTCGATCTGAAAAAGCTGGGTGAAAATACCATTACCATCGACTGTGATGTAATTCAGGCCGATGGCGGTACCCGTACTGCAGCGATTACCGGTGCTGCGGTGGCCTTGGTCGATGCCATGAACGTCTTGCTGGAAAGAAAAAAAATCAAACATGATCCATTAAAAGGTTTGGTGGCTGCGGTTTCTGTTGGTATTTTCAAAGATGAAGTTTTACTGGATCTTTGCTATGAAGAAGATTCAAACTGTCAAACCGATTTGAATGTGGTGATGACTCAGGCTGGTGAATTTATTGAAATTCAAGGTACTGCAGAAGACAAACCATTTACCCGCGCACAATCGAATGCCATGCTGGAAATGGCCGAGAAAGGCATCCAGGAACTGGTGAAAAAACAGCAAGAAGCTTTAGGCTGGTAATCCATCCCATGCTGAGAAACGCATCTCCGGATGCGTTTTTTTATGCCTGAAATTTCACTCTGCAACTGTATCCAAAAAATGCATTACAAAACTTCCTGACAAAAATCCGACATGAATCGGCTATATCTGAACCGGTTTTAAACCGATATTGGATCAGGCGAGATCACAATGAGGAATGCGACATGAAACAGTGGCTTTGTGCAATTTCATTGCTGGGCGTGTTTGGATTAACTGCCTGTGACTGGGGCAATAATCGTGAAGATGACGAGCGTTCAGTATTAAATCAGGATCGTGATGAGGATAGCGGAAGATATAACGACCGTGATGGTGACGATGATGACCGCGATCGCCGAGGTAATCGGGACGACGATGATGATTAAGGTCTAAGATAGAAAATTGAGCAAAATATACGCAAAAAATTTTTCTAAAAATAAAAAAAGGGTGCTTCGCACCCTCTACGGTCATCTATCCCATTTAGGCTTAAGCATTGAAACGCATCGACAGATCAATGGCTTTGACATCTTTGGTCAATACACCCATAGAAATATAATCTACGCCGGTACTCGCGACTTCACGTAAATTATCAATCGTGATGTTGCCTGAGGCTTCCAGTTTGCAGCGACCGGCCACATGTTGCACCGCGTCGATCATCTGCTGCTGAGTGAAATTGTCTAGCATCACGATATCGGCATGGGCTTCGAGTGCCTGATTCAGCTCATCCCAAGTTTCCACTTCGACTTCAACTGGTTTGCCCGGCGCAATCTGATGGGCCTTGGCAATCGCCTGGGTAATGCCACCCGCTGCCATAATATGATTTTCTTTAATCAAAAAGGCATCGAACAGGCCCAAACGATGGTTCTGACCACCGCCAATGGCCACGGCATATTTTTGTGCAATACGCAGACCCGGAAGTGTTTTGCGGGTATCGAGCAGTTTGGTATTTAAGCCTTGTAGCTCTTTGACATAGTGGGCGGTTTTAGTCGCAACCGCAGACAGCGTTTGGACAAAGTTTAGCGCAGGGCGCTCCACGGTGAGTAGGCTACGTGCAGATCCGGCCAGTTTTAAAAATGCTTGATTGGCTTGAACATGATCGCCATCATTTTTCAGCCAGATCACTTCAACGCTCGGATCATAGGCCTGAATCAAGGCATTTACCCAAGGCTGACCGGCCAAAACCATGTCTTCACGGCTAATGATGGTGGCAGTGGCCTGTTCATCTTCAGGAGTTAGCAGAGCAGTAATATCACCGTCACCGATATCTTCTGAAAGTGCTTGTTGAATATTGATCTGAATCGACTGGTCGAGCAAAGCTTGAGATATGCGCATGAGTATTTCCGTATCTTTTTTAAGCCGTGAAAATTGCGCCTTATCTTAGCACCGTTACATAAAAGATGAGCGATTTTTCATCCAGTTTGCCGGGATGAATTGAGATTTCTCCTTGAAAGTTTTAGCATGAAGTCGGCTGCAATGCTGATCTTGCAGATTTTATTTTGGGGAGAACGGTTTTATGCAACAGGCAGCTGAGTTTCAGGTCACGGACGGGCAACTAATCGGTGCACGTCAAATCCCGTCTCCCAATTTTAATCAGCGGCCAGAACAGACCGAGATTCAATTGCTGGTGATTCACAATATCAGCCTGCCACCTTCACAGTTTGGCGGCGGTTATATTGAGCAGTTTTTTCAGAATCAGCTGGACTGGTCGGTACATCCCTATTTTCAAACCATTGAAGGAATGCAGGTGTCGACCCATTTGCTGATTTTACGATCTGGCGAAGTACTGCAATTTGTCAATTTTAATGACCGTGCCTGGCATGCCGGCCGCTCGACCTATTTGGGCAAAAAAGAATGTAATGATTATTCGATCGGGATTGAGCTGGAAGGCAGTGATGACTTGCCTTTTGAAACTGAACAATATCAGGCCTTGGTGAAAGTCACGGCCTGTCTGCAACAGCATTATTCTAAGATTCAGCAGCATATTGCCGGGCATTCGGATATTGCACCGGGCCGTAAGACCGATCCGGGACCGTATTTTAACTGGGCTGATTTTCGTACACAGTTACAGCATTATAAAAACACCTCAAGCTCGCTTGAGCGATGAAATTAAGCAATGAACTTCTGACAAAAGTTTCATTACAATAGCCACAAATTTATACATTAGGTGAATAGGATGGCGCTTTGGCGTTCGACCGTCATTGTAAGTGCGATGACCATGTTGTCACGCGTACTGGGATTGGTTCGAGATATTGTTTTACTGAATGTCTTTGGTGCTGGTAAAGACTTCGATACCTTCGTAGTCGCATTTCGTATTCCAAACTTTTTCAGGCGTTTATTTGCCGAAGGCGCATTTTCACAGGCGTTTATTCCGGTACTGACCGAATATAAAACCAGTCGCACGCATACCGAAGTCCAGATCTTGATTAGCCGGGTGTTTGGCTGTCTGGCGACGGTCATGACGACGTTGACCATGGTCGCGATCATTGCTGCGCCATTGATCATGTATATCTATGCGCCCGGTTTCCATAGCGATCCTGAAAAGTTCGCTCTGGCGACCAACATGTTCCGCCTGACCATTCCTTATTTGCTGTTCATGTCACTGACGGCTTTTGCCAGCAGTATTCTGAACAGTTATGGCTCTTTTAGCACGCCAGCATTTGCACCGGTCTTGCTGAATGTGGCGATGATTGCCGGAGCGCTCTGGCTTACGCCTTATATGGCCGAGCCGATTATGGCGCTGGGCTGGGCTGTGATCATTGCTGGTATTTTACAGCTGGCCATCCAGATTCCGGAATTGTGGCGTAAAAACTTGCTGATTCCACCGAAAATTGACTTCAAGCATGAAGGCGTAGATCGCATCATGAAGTTGATGCTGCCGGCATTATTTGGTGTATCTGTCACGCAAATTAACCTGCTATTAAATACCATTTGGGCCTCATTCATGCAGGATGGTTCGGTGTCTTGGTTGTATAGTGCCGAGCGTATGACTGAATTGCCACTAGGACTCATTGGTGTTGCAATTGGTACTGTGATTCTGCCGTCCTTATCAGCACGACATACTGAACAGAATCCGGAAAAATTCCGTGGCATGATGGACTGGGCAGCCAAAGTCATTGTGATGGCTGGTCTACCCGCCAGTATTGCGCTGTTTATGCTGTCGACTCCGATTATTCAGGCCCTGTTTGAACGTGGTCAGTTCACCTTTGAAGATACCCAGATGACGGCATTGGCACTGCAATGTATGAGCGGTGGTGTGATTGCCTTTATGTTGATTAAAGTCTTTGCACCCGGTTTTTATGCAAAGCAGGATACCAGAACCCCGGTGCGGGTCGGTCTGATGGCTGTGGCGGCCAATGCGATTCTGAACGTGATCTTTATCGGTTTCTTCAAGCTGATTGACTGGGAAGCAGAGCATATGGCCCTTGCGTTGGCATCGACGGGTTCAGCCATGGTCAATGCCGGTTTGCTTTATTATTATCTGCATAAGCGTGATATTTTCCGTTTTGGTTCGCACTGGAAAAAAATCTTCCTGCAATTCATGTTTGCCAATGTGGTGATGATTGCGGCTCTGGCCTATGCCCTAAGCTGGTATAACGCAGATGTATCACAATGGATGCGTGTTTTAGAAGTATTGATCTTATGTGTTGTGGGTGTGGTGGCGTACGTTGCAGCCTTGCTGGTAGCGGGTTTTAGACCACGTCATTTAAAACCTTAAGTTCATATTGAAAGAAAAATTGTTGATCAAAATAGATCATTAAAATACCCATAAAAAAACAAGAGCCAGAAGGCTCTTGTTTTTTGAAAGCTAACACTTGCTTTGAACAGGTCTAGCGTAAATCTAGACCTTGCCGCGCGAAAGAAAACCAACGATCGCAAGAATCACCGCAATTACCAACAAGATAATTGCAAAATCCTTAGACAAGCCTGCGACGCCACCGAAACCAAGTAGACTCGCAATTAATGCAATAACAGCAAAAATAATAGCCCAGCGAAACATATATATTCTCCATGTGTTTTTATTTTCAAATTTAGTATAGAAATAAACGATTCCAGCGACTGTTAGTGTTTTGTTGATGAACTGTCTATGATTTAACAATAGTTTACGTGATAGTAATAAGAATTTGAGGCGGTAGGTCTGCAGGGTTCAGGCTGCTATAATAAGCTGATTTTTGAATATGCCGACCTGATCATGAGCGATACTTTACGTCCCGAATTCTGGAAAAACTATTCACTTGCTGAACTGACGCAAGTCGAGTGGGAGGCCTTGTGTGATGGTTGCGGATTATGTTGTCTGATTAAACTGGAAGATGAAGATACTCAGGAAGTCGCATATACCAAAGTGGCCTGCAAATTACTGGATTGTAGCACTGCGCGTTGTTCCAATTATCCAGATCGTTTGCAATATGTGCCGGACTGTATTCAGCTCACGCCAGAGAAGCTGGAAACGATTCACTGGTTGCCTTCGAGTTGTGCCTATCGCCGGGTAGAGCAGGGCAAAAGCCTGCCATCCTGGCATTATCTGATTAGCGGTTCACGGCAAAGTGTGATTCAGGCACGCAAGTCGGCAGCAGGGCGCTGCCTGAGTGAAAGCGACATTCATGAAGATGACATCGAAGACTATATCGTACGTTGGGTGCGTTAAATCGGCCTGCGTGATTCGTTTATTGATCTGCTGGATGGAGTAGGGCTTGGGCCGAAGCACCGGCCATCGGACGATAGAAATAGAATCCCTGTCCAATCTGACAGTCACAATGAATCAGGGTATCCAGCTGTTCTGTATTTTCGATCCCTTCCACCAGAACATCTAGTGCAATACTGGAGCCAATCTGAGTAATGGCTTTGACAATAGCCAGGGCAGATGGGTCACTGTTCATGCGCTCTACAAAGTTTCGGTCAATCTTGATGCAATCGACCGGATAGTCCTGCAAGCGGGTCAGCGAAGAATGTCCGGTGCCAAAATCATCCAGTGAGATCTGGATTCCGGCCTGTTTCAGCAGGTTGAGGGCACGGACCACATAATTGGCGCCATGTTCGGACAGGCTTTGTTCGGTAATTTCCAGTTCAACTTTATGTGCAGGAACATCAAAATTGGACAGGCGTGCCAACAGTTTTTCGGCATAGTCATCGCGCAGGAATTCAACTGGTGCAGCATTGATTGAAATCGGCAACAGATCCAGACCTTGGGCCTGCCAGCGGCTCATGTCGGCGAAAACTTTCAGCTGCATGGTCTCACTGATGCGTGAGGCGAGCTCATAGTCTTGAAAGGCACCAAAAATTTCGGAAGGTAACTGAATGTTCTGATTCTGATCTTGCCAGCGTAATAGCGCTTCAAAACCGATCACTGCACCATCAGAAAGACGGACCTTGGGCTGGTAATAGGGAATGATCTGATCGGCGAGAATAATCTTGCGTGCCAGAGTCAGCTGCTTGGTCATATTTTCCAGTGATCCACACATTTCCTGATTAAACATGCGGATGCCACCACGACCACTATTTTTCAGGTCATTTAAGGCGATATCGGCACATTTCAGCAGATTCGAGGTATTTAAGGCATCACGTGGATAGATGGCACAGCCTATACTCATGGCACTGCTGATGCTATTGCCGACATAATTAATAGGCTGATCTAGCTGGGCATAGGCCATTTGCGCCGTTGTCAGCAGTTGCTCTTCACTTTCCAAATTTTTGACCAGCACAGCAAATTCATCACCACCCAAACGGGCGATGATGGTATTCGGACCGAAACAAGTCTGGAAGCGTTTGCCTAAGACATGTAACAGATGATCGCCGGCAATATGGCCCAAGGTGTCATTAATATGCCGGAAATAGTCCAGATCAATCAGCAATAAACCTGCCATGGTCTGCTGTTGTTTGGTCTTTAACAGTACCTGCTTAAAGGTTTTATAGAAAGTACTACGATTATACAGGCCAGTCAGTTCATCCCGTTTAATCACTTCTTTTAAACGGGTTTCTGCAATTTTTTGCTGACTGATATTGCGTGATACACAGAGGATATTTTGGGTAATATTCTGCTGATCCAGAATTGGCGTCAGCAGATGATCCCAATATTGGATCGGTTGATCTTCGATCTGGACTTTGCTGGAAAAACGGCTGTTTAAGCCTTGGGCCGCCTGTTTTAAAGCACGCTGCCCGGATTTTCGGGCTTCAGGGCTTAAACGATTTAGCCAGCACAATGAATGATCCTGATCTTGTTCTGCGGTCTGATTGGCTTGTGCCAGACAGCCAGAGTTACTATTCCGAATCTCGCCTTCAGGGCTGATGATGTTAATGCAGTCTGCACTGGCATCCAGCATGTTTTCTTGGGTTGAAACAATTTGAGAAAGTTGCTGCTGGATCTCAAAATAATCATGCACATCGGTCAGGGAAACTGCCCATTGCAGCAAATGGTCAACTTCATGATGAAATTTTACCGCCAGGGTACACATGCGATAATGGGTATCACTGCGTTTAATCCGGCACTGGGTTTCAAAGTTCTGATGCTGATCCAGCGCAGCATGCCACTGCGCTAAAAACAGCTGCAAGTCTTCTGCATGAATAAAGCTCTGCCATTGCGGATGACCCTGTTCATTCAGGTTCACGCCAAGATAATCAGTCAAGGCATCGTTAAAATATTGCAGATGTTTTTTGTTGCTGACCCACAAGGGTTGCGGTAAGGCATCGATCAGATTTTTTAACAAAACCGATTCAGACAAGTGAACGTGGGGTGCAATCAGTGATGATGACGTCAGTGGCTTAGACCGACTCACAGCTCCCTGTTCAAATTTATCATGCTTCATGCATTCACCACTACAACCCAAAAGTGCCCAAGGGGCGAGATAAGTTTCTTTTAATTAGAATAAACAATATGAAAATTACACTGTAATTAATTCACAATTAATCATGTTCAAATTATTCGCTTTTATAGAGATTAATTCATTCAGAATTAAAAAAATAGAGGATATCTACATAAATTAATTTTTTATGCTTGATGTTTGCATTCTTGGAATCAAAACTGCTGATGTTAGAATGAGATCAGAATTTAGTTTGAGCCAATAATAACATGTCAGATAGTCATATCCCGCTTCCAGAACGCTTACGGCCACGCGACCTTACACAGATTATCGGGCAGGAACATTTGCTGGGTGAGCAGGCGCCCTTACGCCAGATGATTGATCAGGGGCATCTGCCTTCGATCATTTTTTGGGGACCTCCCGGGGTCGGCAAAACTACCATTGCCTTATTATTGGCTCAAGCGGTAGACCGGCCTTTTATCAGTCTGTCTGCCCTGAATACCGGCGTGAAAGAGCTACGTGAAATCATTGCCGAAGGTGGCGATTTGCTGACGCCAGTGGTGTTTATTGACGAAATTCACCGTTTTAATAAATCCCAGCAGGATGCATTATTAAATGCGGTCGAGAAAGGCAAAATTACCCTGATTGGCGCCACCACCGAAAACCCGTCTTTCGAAGTGAATAGTGCTTTGTTATCACGTTGTCAGGTGTATAGCCTGAATGCGTTGAGTGCTGAATCGATTCAGACTTTGTTGACGCAAGCCTTGCAAAATGACTCTTTCTTACAGGAAAGACATATCCTGATTGAAGAATTTGATGCCCTGATCCAGTTCGCGGCAGGAGATGCCCGCAAGGCGCTGAATTTACTGGATCTGATTGCCAGTACCTTTGAAGCGGATATGGAAAATATCATTACCAATGCGGTGGTGGTGAAAGTGGCACAGCAAAATATTGCCCGCTATGACAAGTCTGGTGAGCAGCACTATGATTTAGTTTCGGCCTTTATTAAATCAATTCGCGGCAGTGACCCAGATGCGGCCCTGTACTGGATGGCACGCATGCTCAAAGGCGGTGAAGATCCGGTATTCATTGCACGGCGCATGTTGATTGCCGCATCCGAAGATATCGGCAACTCCAATCCAAATGCTTTGCTATTGGCTGGTGAATGTTTCCGTTCTGTGCAAGCCGTAGGCATGCCGGAATGCAGGATTATTTTGGGACAATGTGCGGTTTATCTAGCGACCAGTGCCAAAAGTAATAGTACCTATCTGGCGATTAACAAGGCGATGGAACTCGCAGATAAAACCTCAAATCTGCCAGTGCCTTTGCACTTAAGGAATGCACCGACCAAACTGATGAAAGAACAGGGCTATGGCGTGGATTATCTGTATCCGCATAATTATCCTGAGCATTTTGTGCTGCAAGAATATATGCCGCCAGAATTGAAAAATACCAAACTGTATGAATCAGCACGTAATAAACGTGAAGTTGAAGGGGAGCGTTTACAGCAACGCCGTTGGCAACAGCAACAACAGTAGCAATAAAGCTGGGTATCTCAACTAATTGAACAGAGTAAAAAAAGCCCAATTCAAGGTGAATTGGGCTGAAAGTAGGATGTTTTTTGAGGGAGATAACATCCTAGAGGGTAGAGGAAAAATCTGGTCGGCAAATATGGAGCTAAGTGCATCAATTCACTGATTTGCCTGGTATGAGATAATATTAATGCAGATAGTTTTTGATGTAAAAACGATCATTTTAATAATAAAAATTTATTTTTCCGATTAAAAACCGGAAATAAAAAAACCGAGCTAAAAAGCTCGGTTTTTTCGAATCTGCGCATTTCCAGATTAGATGTTGTCCAGGTTGATACCTAAACGGCCAGCCACTTCTTCATAGGCTTCAACCACGCCGCCTAAACCTTGACGGAAACGGTCTTTATCCAGTTTTTTCTTGGTGTCTTTGTCCCATAGACGGCAACCGTCTGGAGAGAATTCATCACCAAGTACGATACGGTCGTGGAACACACCAAATTCAAGTTTGAAATCGACCAGAATCATGTTACCTGCGTCAAACAATGCTTTAAGCACGTCGTTCACTTGGTAAGTCAATTCTTTCATTTTCGCCAATTGTTCAGCAGTTGCCCAACCTAAAGCAATGGCTTGTGATTCATTGACCATTGGATCGCCAAGCGCATCATCTTTAAAGAACAATTCAAATGTTGGAGGAGTCAGTTCCTTGCCTTCTTCCACACCCAGGCGGCGGCATAAAGAACCTGCTGCATAGTTACGGATCACACATTCAACCGGGATCATATCCAGTTTTTTCACCAGCACTTCATTTGGAGTCAGTAGCTTTTCAAAGTGGGTCTCAATTCCCGCTTCTGCCAGTTTTTCCATGATGAAGGCGTTAAAACGGTTGTTCACCTTGCCTTTACGATCTAGTTGCTCAATTTTTTCGCCATTGAATGCTGAGGCATCATCGCGAAAGACTAAAATCAGATGGTCTGAACTGTCTGTGGTGTAGACAGATTTCGCTTTA
Source organism: Acinetobacter endophylla (assembly GCF_053543775.1). NCBI lineage: Bacteria > Pseudomonadati > Pseudomonadota > Gammaproteobacteria > Moraxellales > Moraxellaceae > Acinetobacter > Acinetobacter endophylla. The sequence goes on from NZ_JBLVOM010000239.1 coordinate 33,104, forward strand.
CCAGTATAGAGCAAGGTTTGTTTTAACATGAGGGAACCTTTTACAAAAAAAATGCCTAGAAATGTCTAGGCTGGCCAATTTTGGTAAATCTGGTTAAGCAGTTCTGCGGCTTTTTCACGGTCGGCAAAACTGTTATCGGCATTGAACACAGCGAGGTTATTACTCGAACCGACAGAAGATAATCTTAATACATAGGTCTGCTGATCGACCTTAATCGTGACTTCATAACGATTTTTGCTCTGCGCAACGATGCTATGATTCAGACTGCTGAGGGTGGCAAGTGTATATTGCCAAATTGTAGCAGAATTTCCCTCAATTTTAAGCAGCGGATTAAGATTTCCGTCAGTGACCAACTGTGGTCGACCCACCGTATTGGTTTCGGTTAGATCAGCTGTATTTGAGTTTTCAGTCTGCGCTTGTGGGCGTGGCAAGGCAAAACGGTTGCCACGCTGGTTTTCAAGCTTCGGTGCATGTTCAATTGCAAGCGGATCAACTGTTGGAGCAGGATACAATGGCGTTGCAGGACGAACCATGGCGCCTTCAGGATATTGTAAAGCTTCCAGGGTAGTAGTCTCTTTATAGTCTAAAGTGCCGTTATTAAAGGCCATTGAACTACAACCTGCCAAACTGAATACTGAAAGTGTAAGGCTAAGTCCTAAACGTAATTGCATAATCTTGTGCTCTTTTATTTAATAACGCCCGCTTCGACCAGTGCTTCATGAAGCGGAGCGCGATATTGTTCTGCAAGTGGTGTTAATGGAAGGCGAATACCTGTACCAATTAAGCCCATATCATGGAGTGCCCATTTCACAGGAATTGGGTTCGATTCGCAAAATAAAATATTGTGTAAATTTGCAACCTGAGCATTTAACTGTTCAGCTGTAGCTGCATCACCGGCAATGGCAGCAGCACACACTTCGCTCATGGCTTTCGGAGCAACGTTCGCTGTCACCGAGATATTACCTTTGGCGCCATGACCGATCAGTTGATATGCAGTGGCATCATCACCTGAATAAACAGTCATGTCTTTGCCTACAAGGCCTTGCAGCAGTTCAGCACCGCGCGGTACATCGCCAGTCGCATCTTTAATACCGATAATTTGTGGAATATCTGCCAGGCGAATCACGGTTTCATTGGCCATATCCACACCGGTACGGCCCGGAACATTATAAAGAATCTGTGGCAGATCAACGGCTTCAGCAATGGCTTTATAATGCTGATACAAGCCTTCCTGAGTCGGTTTGTTATAATACGGCGTTACTAGTAAAGCGGCATCTGCCCCCAGCTCTTTAGCTTCGCGGGTCAGTTCGATCGCTTCACGGGTCGAGTTCGCACCTGTGCCAGCAATAATAGGAATACGTTTGTTGGCCACACGAATGATTTCTTTGATCACCTGGGTGTGTTCACTCATGCTGAGAGTAGAGGCTTCGCCTGTTGTTCCAACGGCAACAATACTGTTGGTGCCCTCTGCAATATGCCATTCAACCAGCTTCTCGAGACCCTTCCAATCTACGCTGCCATCTTCAAACATAGGGGTGACGATTGCGACTATGGAACCTTGAATGGTCTGTGCTTGCTGAGTCATTTTAAAAAACTATCCTATTTGTCCATCCGAAAGGAATGAGAAAACATAAATTGGGATGGATTTGTATTTTGATTTATAGCAAATTCAATAGATTTGCATTGAATTGAATATTGCTTATGCAAATTATGACTGATCAAACGCATAAGAACAATATGCTTTAGTAAAAGCTACTGAATTCTTTATACAAAGCCTTCTGGAAACAATCAAGTAATAAATAAGATGATTTATAAAGCAAAATCCTGAGACCAAAGTTATGTCTCCAGTCTAGACAAAGGAGGAGATTGCCCCAAATGAACCTAGTAATGATAAGGCTTGTGCAAAAAGATCAGCTGAAAACTGCCATTTTTATGCCTTTTGATTTTGGATTAATAGTTATATTGGATAAATTGAGATATCGTACATCTTGATCGCACTCTCATACTAAAACAAATAAAGCCAAAAACGACTAAGACTAATCTTTTTTAAATATCAATAAATTGAGATTTTTTTTTCTTATCGGTTAATTTTTTAACTTGATGTATAAGCCTTAAACTCTAAGTCTTGAACTTTAGGGGATTCTGATTAAGTGTTTTTGCGACTTTATCAGTCAGCATCTTCAATTCATTTACTTCAGCCCCTTTGGAAATATCCAAGCAAAACGTTCAACTTATTGATAGTTATTTTTGCAATCAGGCTCATAGATGATGGCTGTCTTTTGTAACGCTGATTGAACAAGGATAATCCAATGGAAAGATCAGACAATAAGCATGCTATCGTCACGGTCGCGATCTGTTTTCTGATTGCGGTGATTGAAGGCTTAGATATTCAGGCAGCCGGAATTGCTGCTGCAGGTATTCGTGAGCATTTTGGTCTCGATAGTTCCCAGTTGGGTGTGTTTTTTAGTGCAGGGATTCTGGGTTTATTACCGGGTGCACTGGTTGGTGGTCGATTTGCAGATCGCATTGGCCGTAAGAAAGTCTTGATCTGGTCGACAGCAGTGTTTGCTGTATTTACCTTATGTACCGTCTGGGTCAATAGCTTTAACAGCTTGCTGGCAGTGCGTTTCCTAGCTGGAGCAGGTCTGGGCGGCGCGATGCCAATTCTGATCACACTTGCTTCTGAAGCAGTCTCTCCACAAAACCGTGGCCGTGCAGTGGGCTTGATGTACTGCGGCATGCCAGTCGGTGCAGCAATTTTATCTTTGATTGCGGCGACTGAATTTGGCGCCAACTGGAAAAATGTTTTCTATCTCGGTGGCCTGTTACCGATTTTTGCCATTCCACTGATGATGCTATTTTTGCCTGAATCGAAGGAATACCTGAAAGCACAGAACAACACGGCTGCAGAACTTGCTGTTGCACCGCAGGGTTCATTCAAGGACCTGTTTAATTCGGACAACCTGTTACGTACGCTGTGTATCTGGGTGAGCTACTTCTTTACCTTGATGGTGGTTTACATCATGTTGAGCTGGCTGCCATCATTGTTTATGGAACTTGGCTTTACCCGTAAGGATGGTTCAACCGCACAGTTCTACTTCATGGTGACAGCGACGATTGGTACGATTATTTTGGGTATGCTGACCGACCGCTGGAAGAAAGCCTATGTGATCCTGTTGATGTACGGCGGTATTCTGGCAGGTCTGTTGGCGCTGAATGGTGCAAGCTCGCTGAACCAGATGTATATGGCCGCCGCATTGGCCGGTGCCTTCGTGATTGGCTGTCAGGGTGTACTATATGCCTTCGGCAGTATCGTGTATCCGACTGAAGTGCGTGGTACTGGTGTTGGTGTTGCGTCTGCAGTTGGCCGTATCGGTGCCATGCTGGGGCCAGTCATTGCCGGTCAGTTACTGACGGCAGGTTTTGGCGCTGCTGGGGTTATTAGCGCCGCGATCCCATGTATCATCATTTCTGCATTATGTATGCTGTTCCTGGTGAATCGTACTAAAGTGTAAGGTTGAACGATTTAAAAAAGCCTGCTTTTGCAGGCTTTTTTATTTTCAGAATTTAAGAATTAAATACACTGTTTTATTATTAGAAAGTTCATCACTTTATCTTAAAACTTATTTTTTGCAGTGATCTAGCACGGAACTTGTCTCATATTTGTCAAAAATAATGAATCTATTGATCTGCTCATATGCGCATGCTGAGAATGCACAGTCATGCCATTTTTAGCAGCAGAGCTAAAAATACTGGGGTATTTTGCGCTATGCTTGGGCATAAATCGAGATTTCAATGGATGAAAACAGATGCAGAATAATGTTGCTTTACTGGTCGTAGACGTACAAAGAGGATTTACCCCGGGGGGTAATCTGGCTGTAGCCAATGCTGACCAGATTATTCCAAATATCAATTTATTGGGACAGCATTTCAAGCATATTATCCTGACCCAGGACTGGCATCCAGACAACCATATTTCTTTTGCAGACAACCATCCCGGCAAAGCAGCCTATGATAGCATTCAGCTAGATTATGGCAGTCAGGTCTTATGGCCAAAGCATTGTGTGCAAGGGACACGCGATGCCGAACTGCATCCGGATTTAAATTTACCGCAAGCACAACTCATCATTCGCAAGGGTTTTCATCCTCAGATCGACAGTTATTCGGCCTTTATGGAAGCTGACCACAAAACCACGACGGGTCTTGCTGGCTATCTGCGTGAACGCGGGATTGATACCGTATTTGTAGTTGGGATTGCTACGGACTTTTGTGTGGCCTGGACTGCAATCGATGCCTGCAAATTGGGCTTTAAAACCTATGTGATTGCCGATGCCACCAAGGGCATTGACCTGAATGGTTCCTTGCAACATGCCTGGCAGGATATGCTGTCGCATGGCGTAAAACGTATCTATGTCAAAGATATTGTTCAAGCTGCTTAAAGCTGGATAGGGGTAGAATTTAAATATTCCTTTGATCTTATTTATATTTGAATATAAAAATTCAGGCATCAATGGGTGCCTGTTTTATCTTACTTATTCTCCCTTGATATCACCTGGATGAAACCCATGTCAGCCTTGCTCCAGTTTAGCCAATTTGTCCAAAAAACCTTTGCTTTATGGGTCGTACTTTTTTCCGGCATTGCCTTGATGATCCCTGAAGTTTTTGTATGGTTACGGGCCTATATTCCGTGGATGTTGGGCATCATTATGTTCGGCATGGGCATGACCATGACTGTCGGAGATTTTAAAAGTGTCCTGCAAAGTCCGAAAGCGGTAGCGATTGGCGTGGTGGCCCAGTTTATGGTGATGCCTGGCTTGGCTTATCTGCTGTGCAAATTGTTTCAACTACCGCCAGAGATTGCGATCGGGGTGATATTGGTAGGTTGCTGTCCGGGCGGAACTGCATCCAATGTGATTACCTATATGGCCAAGGGCAATACCGCCTTGTCTGTTGCTTGTACTTCAGTTTCGACTTTACTGGCGCCCATTTTAACTCCGGCCATTTTCTATGTATTGGCCAGTCAGTGGATTGAGATCAATGCTTGGTCGATGCTGGTGTCGATCTTACAGGTGGTATTATTCCCGATTATTCTGGGCTTAATCGTACGGGCGCTACTCAAGCAAAAAGTCACGGCCTATATTCAGGTAATGCCCTTGATTTCTGTGATTGCAATTGTGGCAATTGTCGCGGCGATTATTGCCGGCAGCAAAGCCCAGATTCTGGAGTCCGGTTTAATGATTTTAGGGATCGTGGCCTTACACAATGGTATGGGCTATTTACTGGGTTATTGGGCCAGTCGCATATTTCACTTGGCAGAAATAGACTGTCGTGCAGTATCTATTGAAGTCGGGATGCAGAATTCTGGTCTGGGTGTGGCCTTGGCGGCGACCCATTTTGCAGCATCTCCAATGACGGCTTTGCCAAGCGCCATTTTCAGTCTGTGGCATAATATTTCAGGGCCAGCTTTAGCCACTTATTGGGCTGCCAGACAAACTGAAAAAACGGACACCTAATTGCAGTTTGATGATGGCACAAAAAAGCTGGGAACCAGATTTTTTGTAATGTGAAAAAGTTAGAATATTAATTTATATAGATTTATCGGGCTTTGTAACATAAGTGTCATGAAGTCTGCCTAAGATCGCCCCTCAATGATGTGAAACAACAGACTGTAATCAGCAGCATTGAGAGGGCATGGAACAATTTCAGCATTCGTCAGCGACCTATTTTAATCGGGAACTTTCCTTATTTGAATTTCAGCGTCGTGTCTTGGCACAAGCACTCGATCCGAATTTACCGATTTTAGAGCGCTTAAACTTCCTGATTATTTTTTCCCGTAACCTGGATGAGTTCTTTGAAATCAGGATTGCCGGGCTGATGAAACAGCAAGACCTGAATGCGACTACCCGGACGCCTGATGCTGTACCCACCGAGCTGATTCTACAAGAACTGTCCCAGTCCATTCATGCCACAGTGAACAAACAGTATGAGGTGCTGAATCATGCGATTTTGCCTGAACTTCAGGCGCAAGGGATTCAGTTTCTTCAATACCAGGATCTTCTGGAAAAACACAAGGCATGGATTGCAGCCTTTTTTGCCAAAGAAGTGCAACCGGTATTGACCCCGATCAGTCTGGATCCTTCACATCCTTTTCCACGTTTGGTGAATAAAAGTCTGAACTTTATTATCAGCTTGGAAGGTAAAGATGCCTTTGGCCGTGAAATCGAGATGGCGATTGTGCCAGCACCACGTTCCTTACCGTGCCTGATTAAAATTCCGGAAGATGTCACCGGAAACAATACCACCCAGATTTTTCTAACTGCGATCATCCAGCAGCATATCAGTGATTTGTTCCCGGGCATGAAAGCGACCGGATGTTATGCCTTTCGGGTCACCCGCAATGCCGATCTGGTACTGTCGGAAGATGTCGATGATCTGGCGGTGGCTTTAAAAGACGAACTGTGTTCGCGCCGCTTTGGTCGTGCAGTACGTCTGGAAATTGAAAATGACTCTCCACAGAACATCATCGATTATTTGCTGGATGAATTTGATCTGACGGAACAGGAACTGTACCGGATTGATGGACCGATCAATTTGTCCCGCCTGAGTACCAGCTTTGAGCGTCCGGAATTAAAGTATCCGTATTTTAGTCCAGTCATTCCCAAAATTTTCCGTAAACAGAAAAGTATTTTTGAAATTTTGAAGGCGCAGGATGTACTGCTGCATCATCCTTTTGATTCATTTCAGCCTGTGATTACTTTACTGCGCGAAGCGGCTAAGGATCCGGCGGTGCTGGCGATCAAGCAGACGCTGTACCGTAGTGGTCCGGACTCGGAAATTGTTCAGGTGCTGGCAGAAGCCGCACGGAATGGCAAGGAAGTCACGGCCGTAATTGAACTGCGGGCGCGTTTCGATGAAGAATCTAATATTATGGTGGCCAATATCCTGCAAGAAGCCGGCGCGGTCGTGGTCTATGGCATCGTGGGGTATAAAACCCATGCCAAAATGATTCTGATCGTCCGGCGTGAAAATCAGGAATTACTGCGTTATGCGCATCTGGGTACCGGAAACTATCATGCCGGTAATGCCGGCATGTACACCGATTATGGCCTGATGACCACACAGCCGGATATCTGTGAAGATGTGCACCGCATGTTCCAGGAACTGACCGGTATGGGGAAAATGGCCAAACTGAAAGCCTTGCTGCATGCGCCGTTTACCCTGCATAGCGAACTGCTAAAACTGATTGACCAGGAAAAGGCATTTGCCTTGGCCGGCAAAGCCGCCCATATCATCATCAAAGTGAATGCACTTACCGAACCGCAATTAATTGCTGCCTTATATCAGGCTTCGCAGGCCGGGGTGAAAATTGACCTCATTGTACGTTCAATCTGCTGCCTGATTCCACAAGTCACCGGTATGTCGGAAAACATTCGGGTACGTTCAATCGTAGGACGTTTCCTGGAACATACCCGGGTCTATTATTTTGAGCATGGCGGTGCCAAGAAACTGTATTGTGCCAGTGCTGACTGGATGGGGCGCAACCTGTTTTCCAGGGTCGAAACCTGTTTCCCGGTGCTGGATCCAGCGCTGAAAAAACGGATTTATAAAGATGGCCTGATCAGCTATTTAAAAGATTGTCAAAATGCATGGGAGTTAGATGCCGATGGTCAGTGGCATAAAGTCCCCTGTCAGGATCCGGCCCAGCCTTATAATGCCCAGCAATATCTGCTGGAACAAAAACAGTTAAAAATTTAAAGGGTAGTCCAAGATACGCTGGCGTATTTGTTTTATATCCATAAAAAAGCCGGATGTTAGATCCGGCTTTTTTAATTGAAACATTCAGGGATATTTATGAGGCTTTGGACTGTTTAGATTTTAGAATTTCGGTTCTAAAAGTCTGTGCCAGCTCGGCGCTTTCAGCATCCATTCCATTCACCACAAAAGCATGACGGGTCAGGACATTGGTTGGATTCGGCATGCTCACCAACTGGAAGTGATCACTCACATCTTTCAGCAAGGTGTTCGGTACATGTAAGGCACTTTCTTTCGCGACCAGATGTTGAGTCAGACGCTCAGCGGCCTGTACCGAGCTAAGCTGCATCTCCTCGACTTTAGAGGCAATCGCGCTGCGGGTTTGTAGCACAAAACGTTTTTCTTCACGATAGCGTTTATACAGCACTTCCGAAAGCAGCTGGAACACGGCATTGATCATAGTCAGGCAAGCCAAGGCATTCGGTTTGTCTGCCGCGATACTGATGGTGGCACCTTTTTCATCAAATTTATGTACGGTACAAATATCAGAACTGTTCAACTTATAGCGTTGCACACAGAGTTCAGTGGCTTTATTCAGGAAAATCTGACAGAGATTGAAATAAGGCACCGAAACGGTTTTATTCACGCTATCCAGTAATTGTTTTGGATCATAGAACTGGATGTTTAAGCTCAGGCTATCGCTCTCCAGTACTGCCGGTTTATGTTCTTTTTCTTTGGCTTTGTTTTTCACTGCCTGTTGGGCTTGGGCAATCGCCAGTGCTGCATTATGCTTTTCTTGTTCCAATGCCTGGGTCAGGGTCTGAATCTCGAATTTCAACCGTGATTCATTATTGATGCGCGCCAGATATTCGGTGCGGCTTGGACGTGCCACGGCACGATAAGCGACCCAGAGCAGAGCATGAATGATGAACGAGAACAGAATCGCCAGCCATTGTGTCCGCAAAATTTCACCAATACTTGGCTCAATCAAGGTGATTTCAATCACACCGACTTTTTTCTCGTTTTGCAGCGCATCACGGACAAAAACTTCACCCTCGCGAGTTTTGGTCAGTCCGCCAGTGGCTAAAACCTGAGCTTTCGCATCCAGAATCCGGATCGAAGCTACACTTGGATTGGTGGCATAACGATTTGCCAGCAAAGCCAGAGAAACGCGGTTGGGCGGTTCAAGCTCAGACAGGCTGTCTGTCACCAGTTGACTGGTGATCAGCTGTCCCTGATTGGCACGATTTTCATTCAGTTGGTGAGTGGTTGCCAATACCAGTAAAAAGGTATGCAGAGCAAAACTTACAATCAATAGGCTAGCAAATAGCCCTTGTCTAGGCGCATTCAACGTAAACTTCCAAGGCAATTCTGTTCAATTTCGATTATGATTCTAACAATAGTTGTAGCTCAGACCCGAGTCAATTCATGCGAGAAATCATTCTTATATCATTTTTAGGACCTGACCAGCCTAATCAATTTACACGATTAATGCAGGTTTTGTCCGCCCATTCCCTACAGATTCTAGATGTAGGGCAAGCGGTTATTCATAATCAGTTAACCTTAGGTATTGTTGTAGCCTCTGAAGACCAGACAGCGACAGCATTAGCCATGAAGGAGATCCTGATTCTAGCACATGATATCGGGTTAACTGTGCGCTTTAAACCGATCTCTGCGACTGAATATGATCAGTGGGTCAAAGAGGGTGGACGCACACGTTATATCGTAACGGCATTGGCCCCTGAATTAAATGCCTCTCATCTGCAAGCCGTGACCCAGATTGTCTCGGGCCAGGGTTTTAATATTGAAACCGTGACCCGTCTGTCTGGTCGCCCCGTTTTAGATGGTCAGAGTGCCGGTCCAAAACGTGCCTGTGTCCAGTTTGGCCTCAGTGGACAAATGCTGGATGCAGCTGCCATGCGTGCGGCCTGTCTCAGCCTGTCGAATGAACTGAATGTCGATGTCGCGGTTCAGGAAGACAATGCCTATCGCCGTAACCGCCGTCTGGTCTGCTTTGATATGGACTCGACCCTGATCGAGCAGGAAGTGATTGACGAATTGGCAATTGAAGCCGGTGTTGGTGAGCAGGTTGCAGAAATTACCGAACGTGCCATGCAAGGCGAGCTAGACTTCCAGCAAAGCTTCCGTGCCCGTGTTGCCTTGTTAAAAGGTATGGACGCATCGGTACTGCCGAAAATTGCCGAGCGCCTGACCATTACTGAAGGGGCTGAACGCCTGATTTCGACTTTGAAAGCATTGGGTTACCGTACTGCAATTCTTTCTGGAGGTTTTCAGTATTTTGCGGAATATCTGCAAACTAAACTGGATATTGATGAAGTACATGCCAATGCGCTTGATGTGCAGGATGGTGTGGTTACCGGTGAAGTCAAAGGCCATATTGTCGATGGCGCACGCAAAGCACTCTTGCTCGGTGAAATCGCCCAGGAGATGGGAATTTCCCTGGAACAAACCATTGCAGTCGGTGATGGCGCCAATGACTTACCAATGCTCTCGATTGCAGGACTCGGTGTGGCTTTCCGTGCCAAGCCGCTAGTACGCCAAAATGCCAATCAGGCGATTTCTAGCGTCGGTCTGGACGGTGTGCTTTATCTGCTCGGTGTACATGATAAAGACCTGAACCGTGCATAAATACAGGCTTTGATTGATTTTAAACGCGACCTCCGGGTCGCGGTTTTTATTGCTTATGATCTGAGTGATATAAGGAATAGCTGAAATGTGGCTACAAAAACATCGATCATCTTAAACGGAAAAATAATTTTTTCACTTAAAAAAACTACTGATAATTTTGTAATGACACGCCAACATTGGCGCAGTCATTGATCCACAAAAATGTGAAAAGCAAAAAATGTAATGACAATATAATATCGCGACAAAGTATGTCGTTAGGCTGGATGACAGGACTTTTTTTATGCAAAAAACTCAGCATAATGCAGGCATAGAGATACAAATCAACAGATTTCATTTTATTGATTTAACGAAATTCAATAGATAGAAGCGTTGCAATATCAAGCGGGAACTATCTATCTGGATGGAGGGGGTTATATGGTAACAGCGAATTTAGCAACGATTGTGGGCTTCAGTTTAGTCGCTGTAGCTGTGCTTGCTGTGTTCTTCTCGCCTTATCGTCGCTGGTTAAGCTTTATGGCGGCCGGGATGCTGGTATGGGGCCTGATCGAGGTGATTCGTGTAGGAACTCAAACCTGGTTTGAGCTACCAATGACGTATAGTTACCTGAGCGCGTTAACTGCGGTCATGATGGTCGTGACTGGCCTGTTGTTGCGTGAAGATCGTCGTGCTGAGCGTGCTTTGGCAAAACGCCGTTGCATCGAACATACGCCAGTGTATGAAGACGACCAGCAGCAGCTTTCAAGCCGTTAATTCTACAAGTTGCAATGAAAAAAATGCACCCACGGGTGCATTTTTCAGTTTGGAAATATGATACAAACTGCATAATCCACCTAGCCCAGAACTATGCTAGGATATTTGTCAATTTTCGTACAATTAGAATAGGCATCCTCCATGAAACTGTCGTCCATTCCTGTGTTAAAACTTCCTCTTATTGATATGAGTACAGATCCGCTGGACTTACTGGTCGCAGGTTTAGCTTTACGTATGAAGCAGTTGGCACGTACCAGCCCAAAATTCATTGAACTGGTACATGGGCGTCAATTCCGTATCCAGATTGGTACGGATGAAGGTATGGCACGTCAGATTATTGTGGATAACGGTCATATCGATACCGTTTCTGGTGATGCTGAAAAAGCAGATTTTGTTTTGCAGTTTGCTGACAGTGAGCAGGGTGTGAAGACCTTGGTCAAAGGTGACCCGACGGCATTTATGACCGGCATGCAAAGTGGCACCATTAAAATGGAAGGCGACTTTGGCCTGCTGGTTTGGTTTAACCAGGTGGCAAAAATGATTCCACCAAAACTGCCAAAGCCAGTCAAAGAAAAAGTGAAAATGGTACGTCAGTTTATTAAAGAAAAAACTGGTAAATAAGTTAAAAATCTTTCATCCAACCTTTTCTTTCTCCCTTTGGGAGAAACACAAAGAGGGGTGAAAGGATGAAAGATTTTTTAAAAGAAAAAGTCCTCAATTCGAGGGCTTTTTTACTGAATCATTCAACTTCCAGATTAAACGTCACCGGCCCATCATTGACCAGATGCACTTTCATGTCGGCGGCAAAAATACCGGTTTGCACATGTTCAAACTGGCTTTGGGCATATTCTACCAGCTGCTCATAAAGTGCTTTAGCCTCGGCAGGCGGCATAGCGGGGCCAAAGTCTGGACGTAAACCCTTGTGGGTCTGTGCCATCAAGGTAAATTGTGAAACCAGCAATAAACCACCGTCGGCCTGGGCAACGTTCCAGCCCATTTTACCCTGTTCATCATCAAAGAAGCGGTATTTCAATATCTTATCAATCAGCTTTTTGCCTTTTTCCAGATTGTCATCTTTACCTAAACCTAGAAAAACCAGAATTCCTTTTTCAATTTCCCCGGTGGTTTCACCCTCGACCACAACTTTAGCTTCTAAAACTCTTTGTAATAAGGCACGCATTTTACATATGGACTGATAACGATAGATGGAGGTGATTGTAGCAAGAATAAAATCTGGAGCAGTATTAGATGCCGTTTTTATGAGCTTTAAATATATGAAAATCAATTGATTAATTTTTTTAAATCCATTAAAGCGATTGAATTAATAAAAATAATCTGTTTTATCTATTTATTGTGTTGGCGTATCTTAGCCCATGCAGGAAAGGTAATAAATTGAGAGATTTAGAAATGTTTAAGCGTTCATTACTGGTTGCAATGATTGCAACTGTCACAGCTGCACAAGCTGCTCCTTTAACTAAAGACAATGGCGCGCCAGTCGGTGATAACCAGAACTCGATCACTGCGGGTCCAAATGGTTCAGTACTCCTTCAGGATGTTCAACTGGTACAAAAATTACAACGTTTTGGTCGTGAGCGTATTCCTGAGCGTGTCGTACATGCGCGTGGTACAGGGGCATATGGTGAATTCGTTGCGACCAAAGATCTATCTGATCTTACCCTCGCTTCATTGTTCAAAGCGGGGACTAAAACTCCAGTTTTCCTGCGTTTTTCTACCGTAATTCACGGTAAGGGTTCACCAGAAACTCTACGTGACCCACACGGTTTTGCATTGAAATTCTACACTCAAGAAGGTAACTGGGACTTGGTCGGTAACCAGACACCGGTATTCTTTATCCGTGATGCAATCAAGTTCCCGGACTTCATTCATGCCATGAAGCCAAGCCCAGTAACGAATGTCCAAGATGCTAACCGTGTGTTTGACTTCCTGTCGAGCCAGCCATGGGCAACCAACATGCTGACTTATGTGTATGGCAAGCAAGGTGTTCCAACTAGCTATCGTGAACAGGACGGTTTTGGTGTTCACGCTTACAAACTGTATAACGACAAAGGCGAATACAAGTACGTGAAATTCAACTTCCGCTCTAAACAGGGCGTGAAAGGCCTGAACGTGAAAGAAGCGGCTGAACAGCAGGGTAAAGATTTCAACCACTTGACCAATGATCTATATAACAACATCTATGCGGGTAATTTCCCGAAATGGGATCTATATATTCAGGTGATTGATCCTAAAGATCTAAACAGCTTTGATTTTGATCCGTTAGATCCAACCAAAATCTGGCCAACTGAGCTGGTACCAGAAACCAAAGTCGGTACTTTGACCCTGAACCGTATGCCGAAGAACTTCTTCAATGAGACTGAACAGTCTGCATTTGCGCCAGGTAACCTGGTTCCGGGCATCGAGCCATCAGAAGACCGTCTGCTACAAGGCCGTATCTTCTCTTACTCAGATACCCAAATGTACCGTTTAGGCGCGAATCACCAGCAAATTCCGGTGAACCGTCCAGTGGTAAATGTGAACAACAATAATCAGGATGGCTACATGAATATCTCTGAGCGTGACTCGGATGTGAACTATGAGCCAAGCCGTAAAGAGCCAAAAGCTGCCACTGAAAAAGCACGTGCGGTACAAACACCATTATCTGGTCATGTACAGCAAATTGGCGTGAAAGAGCAGAACTTCAAGCAGGCAGGTGAGCTGTACCGTTCATACTCGGCTAAAGAAAAAGATGACCTGATCATGAACCTTGCTGCTGATTTAGGCGCAGTGAAAGATTCAGAAACCAAGCACATCATGTTGTCTTACTTCTATAAGGCAGATGCGGACTACGGTACACGTATGACCAAGGCGGTAAACGGTAACCTGGCGACTGTTAAAGCCAAAGCTGCAAAATTAAAAGACTAATCCCGATTGGTCTTGAGGAACTGGTGACTAGGGCATAGCGCATCACCTCCAAAAAGTCCTGTAATACTCCAAACCTTTCCTGCACCCTAGGGGGAGTTTTACAGGCACTCCGTTTTTTATCTCATCTCAGGATAATTCAGTCTTTCAAGACTTAAATTCCCCTTCGATTTCTGCTGGAGTTCATCATGAAAGTTATGTCATCTATGTTTTTAGCCAGTATTCTCACGATAGGTTCCGCATTCGCAAACGTGACTGTCGCGAAGGAGATCTCCCCCGCTAAAAGCGTGGACAATATTCAGATGAACTCACAACAGGAACTGGTCGACCTGTTCTTTGCTGCCGCCAAAATTGGCAATAGCGAAGTTATCAACGAATTTTTAAAACATGGCTTTCCGGTCGATGTACGCAATAAAGACGGTTATACGCCACTGATTATGGCAACGTATTATGGCCATCAAGCGATAGTCAGCAGTTTGCTTAAACATGGTGCCGACCGCTGTGCTCGAGACAATCGAGGCAATACGGCCTTGATGGGGGCTTTATTCAAGATGGAATTTGCGATTGCCAAGCAGTTGCGTCAGGTGGACTGTGATGTCCAGGCGCAAAAAACCGGACAAAAGACCACAGCCGAATTTGCCAAGGTCATTGGCCAGGAAAAACAGCTACAGAAACTGATTCAGGAACAGGAAAAAGCTCAGACCAACACCCAGAAATAAACCGGGTTATGCTTCTGATACTTTTGTCGCAAATACAGCCAGCTGTACGTAAATCCTGCATTATTGCATGACTTTTTATGCTTTAATGCAGAGATAAGCACAGCGATATTCCCTTAGTTATGGCCCCAATTATCCATTCTCTGTTAGATACTGACTTGTACAAATTCACTATGTTACAAGTGGTCTTACACAAGTTTCCGCAAACGCATAGTGTCTACCATTTCCGTTGTCGTAATCTGGAAGATACAGTCTATCCACTGACGGATATTCTGGATGACCTGAATCATCAACTGGACCTGCTGTGTCAGCTAAAATTCAAAGAAGATGAACTGCAATATTTAAGAAGCTTACGTTTTATCAAAAGCGATTTTGTGGATTATCTGGAACTGTTCCAGCTCAAGCGCCGTTTCATCAAGGCCAGTATCGACAGTCAAGGCCGTCTGGATATTGTGGTGGAAGGCCCGATGGTTCAGGCGATGATGTTCGAGATCTTCGTACTGGCGATTGTCAATGAACTGTATTTCAGCCGCATTCGCACGCCTGAAGTGTTGGCTGAAGGCGAGCGCCGTTTAAAAGCCAAAATCGAGCTATTAAAACAGTATGATGCTGCGCAAAACCCCAATGATCCACCATTTTTGGTGTCAGATTTTGGTACACGTCGCCGTTACAGTTTCGATTGGCAAAAGCATGTGGTCGAAGAATTTCACAAAGCCGCACCGCATGTATTCCGTGGTACCAGTAATGTACTGTTAGCCAAAGAGCTGGGCATTACCCCGATTGGCACCATGGCGCATGAATTCCTGCAAGCTTTTCAGGCGCTGGACGTACGTCTGCGTAATTTCCAGAAATCTGCACTGGAAAGCTGGGTGCAGGAATATCGTGGTGACTTGGGCATTGCCCTGACCGATGTAGTGGGGATGGATGCATTCCTGCGTGACTTTGACCTGTACTTCGCCAAACTGTTTGATGGCTTGCGTCATGACAGTGGCGACCCTTATGAATGGGGTGACAAGGCCTATGCACATTATAAAAAGCTGAAAATTGACAGCAAAACCAAGATGCTGACTTTTAGTGATGGCTTGAATCTGGAAAAAGCCTGGAAACTGCATCAGTACTTTAAAGACCGTTTTCAGGTCAGTTTTGGTATCGGAACCAACCTGACCAATGATATGGGGCAAACCCCACTCAATATTGTGCTGAAACTGGTGGAATGTAACCGTCAGTCAGTAGCCAAAATCTCGGATAGTCCGGGCAAAACCATGACCGATAATGATACGTTCTTGGCCTATTTGCGTCAGGTTTTTGAGATCAATGAACCTGCTTAAGTCAGTTTGAAAAATTCATAATTTTTAAGAACCGTTTCTATATAGAGGCGGTTTTTTTATGCAAGCTTATTTAACACCAGGGTTTAGCTAAAATCTTGCTAATCATCTGCAAAGAAAGCACATCAGTGTAAAAACCAGCTGTGCTAAGATCAACAGGATTTGACCAATAATAGCCATGATAACGATGACCGCTGCAGCTTTTAATTTTGGCCTGCTGATTGAGGCAGAAGATTTAGTTCCCTATTTGGGCCATGAAAAACTTCGTATTGTCGACCTGAGCCGTGCCTCTGTGTATGAGCAGCTGCATATTCCGCATGCCTTGCATTTAAAGCCTAAACTTCTGGTGCGTCAGGAAGAAACGGCGATGGGACTGTTACCGGATACCGAAGGCTTGCAGGCTCTCATTGATTATCTGAATATTTCTCCTGAGCATCATGTGGTGGCTTATGATGATGAGGGCGGGGCATGGGCAGGGCGTTTGCTCTGGAACCTACATTGTCTGGGTTTTGAAAATACCAGTCTGTTGAATGGCGGGATTCATGCCTGGCTCGGTGCTGGTTTGCCGACTTCTTCCAGTCAGGAGCAGTTTGCACCAGTGAAGAACGTATTGCAGGTTAATCTCGAGCATCAGGCGAATTTTCAGATTGGCTATGATGAACTGCGCCAACAGGTTGAAAATCAACAGGTTCAAATTTGGGATTGCCGCACGCAAGATGAATATACTGGCCTACGTTTAGCGGCTCGACGCGGCGGTCACATTCCGGGAGCACGTCATTTTGAATGGAGTACTGCCCTTAATCGTGAAAATCATTTAAAATTACAGCCTTTACCACGTACTCAGCAGCGTCTGGAACAACTGGGCTTTGATTTGAATCAACCCGTTGTGGTGTACTGCCAGTCCCATCACCGCTCAGGTTTGGCCTATATTCTGGGTCGTTTACTGGGTTGGAAAATTCGAGCCTATGATGGTGCGTGGAGTGAATGGGGCAACCGCCTCGATAGTCCAATCGCTACAGGGGAGCTGCCATCTTGAGCATCACGTCACGTTTAAAACAACAGTTTTTTATTAAAGCTCAACGGTTAGTACCGCAACATCGCTTGTCTCGGGTGGTGGGTAAAATTGCCGCCAGCGAAAACCCGATTATCAAAACTGCTGCAATTACTGCCTTTAAGGCGCAGTATGGTATTGATATGTCGATTGCTGAACAGGCCAATGCCCTTAAATTCAAGTCATTTAATGAATTTTTTACCCGCGCCCTAAAAGAAGGTATCCGTGCGATTGATCCAGATGCCAGCAGCATTGTTTCGCCTGCAGATGGTGCGATTTCCCAGCTGGGTAAAATTGAAAATGGCGATGTGTTCCAGGCTAAAGGCCAGAAATTTACCGTTGAAGCCCTGATTGCTGATCCGCAACTGGCCGAGCCATTCAAAAATGGTGAATTCGCGACCGTGTATTTGTCGCCACGTGATTATCATCGGGTGCATATGCCATTTGCCGGAACATTAACTGAAACGCTATATGTTCCAGGCGAGCTGTTCTCGGTAAACCAGGTGACCGCAGAAAACATTCCGGGCCTGTTTGCACGCAATGAACGTATGGTCTGTCTGTTTGATACTGAAATCGGCCGTATGGCGGTGGTATTGGTCGGTGCGATGATTGTGGCGGGTATTGAAACCGTGGCAACCGGCAAAGTGAAGCCTTCAGGCCGGATCGAACTTAATCAGCATGACCTATTCCTGGAAAAAGGGGCAGAACTGGGTCGTTTCTACCTCGGTTCAACAGCAGTGATTTTATTCGAAGAAAATAAAATGCAGTGGGATGCCGCATTCAAGGCCAATTCTTTGGTGAATATGGGTGAAGCGCTGGGGCATACGCTGTAATACTATTCCTCCTCCCTTTGGGAGGAGGCTAGGTGGAGGGGCTTTTAAAATAACCTCTTCCTTGCGAAGCAGTGCTTCTCACCTCCTAGAAGGAGAGGGAACTTCCCCCTTTCTAAAGATGGATTTAATTTTTAGCTAATCCCTCCCAGCCTCCCTTTTAAAAGGGAGGAGCTAAAAAGAAATAAAAAAGCGCCATCAGGCGCTTTTTTTATTTGGCGGATTCAAGCGGCAAGTGCAACAGTATAAAAACCAGCCATAACTTCACTAGGCGTATACCAACCTAGTGTTTTTCTAGGACGATGGTTGAGTGCAAATTCTATCTGCTCTATTTGTTCGTTTGACACGTCATCAAACGATGATGATTTTGGCAGATATTGCCGGATTAAACCATTCGTATTTTCATTCCTTGCTCGTTGAATAGACTTGTAAGGATCAGCAAAATACGTATCTATGCCGGCATCAGTGATTCTTTTGTGTTCGGCAAATTCCTTACCATTATCAAAAGTAACACTATAAGCATGGCTCATCCGTAAACGATCTAATGCACAAGTAATCGTTTGAGAGGATGCTCTCGTTGGCCCTAAATGAACAATATGTACGTACAGGCTCTTTCGATCAACGAGAGTTAATAAAGCACCTTTATGATGTTTACCAATTACAGTGTCACCTTCGAAATCTCCTAAACGTTGTCGTTGATCAATGACCTGGTCTCGGCAATGAATACTTGTTTTATCAATGATTTGCCCCCTACGATCCGTGTTTTTGTAACCTCGTTTTCGATATTTCTTCTGATGCCTTAAATGTAGGTGGAGTTTACCGCCTTTTGATTTATCTTCATAAATGTACTGGTAAATCCACTCATGTGAAGGTACATCCAGCCAACCGCGTTGTGTTAAAGC